>JBAULJ010000021.1:0-5917 GCA_049578125.1 Halobacteriota archaeon | reverse complement strand
GATGAAAGTATTAGTCGCCAATGCTTTGTCATTTCAGAGCTGTGTCATATTTGGCACTTCTCCACGAGGAATCACAGCACTGCTTATGGCCGCTTGCTTCCTGATTTATCAAGTAAAACTGATAATTATCAAGATAAATTGATATATGATAAGGTACACTTAACCGATGGGACCTAAAGCCGGCATCCCAACGGTATGGCGGGCGGTTGTATCCCCTTCGTGGAGTTGACGCGGTTGACGTCAAAATCAAGCTACGAGCGGATCCATCACCTCCTCCCGATGCCCGCACGAATGAGCGCCGATTTCACGAGGGGCGTGGTACTTCCGTCTGCCTATCACCGGCTCGTGCCCCCCTACCGCGGACACCGAGGCCTGTGCTCGAATTCGCTTCAGGATTCGTTCTTGTCGTTTTTGGAGCATTAACATGAACATAACACTAAAAAAAGTTACGTGCGTCGTGATTTGCGCTGTACTCCTCGCTACGTTGGGGGCGGGGTGCACACAGCTGTCGTCAAACCAAACCACTCAATCGGGCGGCATCAAGGTTACTGATGATGCCGGAAGAACCGTCACCATCGCTCAAACACCTAATCGTATTGTGTCACTCGCTCCTTCCATTACAGAAGACTTATATGCTCTCGGGCTGGGCGACAAGGTTGTTGGCACTACCACCTATTGCAACTACCCACCAGCGGCAAACAACACAACAAAAGTTGGCGGGTTCAGCACCCCCAACATGGAGAAGATCGTCTCCCTCAAGCCTGATATCGTCTTTGTTGGTGGCCTAAACAATGAAACAACTATTTCGGCACTTGACAGTTATGGGATACCTGCGGTCGTCATCGATCCAAAGACCTTAACAGACATATTGGACGACCTCTCTTTGATCGGCAAAATAACTGGCACGACTGGGAACAGCAGCGCACTTGTTGCGAACTTGACGCAGAGGCTGAATAAAAGCAACGCGACAAGCAACGCGACACAAACGCGCGTGCTCTATCTTGTGTGGTACGACCCGATAAAGTCAGCAGGCGCGGACACCTTTGAAGGGGACATCATCGCTCGCGCCGGGGGCATTAATGTCGCGAAGTTGGCCACCGTAAGTGGGTATAGTACGATGAGCAAGGAGTCGATAGTTGCTCTCAACCCTACGGTGATTATCGCAAACAGTGCGATGAATTCTACGGTAGTTGAACAGGTCAAGTCAGACCCAGCCCTTACCACGGTCGATGCCATCAAGAACGGCAAAGTTTTTGTCTTGAACAGCGACGTAATATCCCGTCCCGGGCCGCGCGCCTTCGATGCTATGGATTGGATAATCGAGATCATAAACCAAGCATCGCAGTAATGCAAGTGCACGAAGTCCGGTGTTAAGAAACGGACTGTATTCGCTTGAAACGAAACGCGACGCTCTTAGTGCTTGCAGGTATACTGTTCGTCTCTGTTGTTGTAGGTGTGGCTGTCGGTCCGGTATGGATTCCTCCACAAAAGATAGCAGCAATTCTCACAAACTTGATCGTGCCTACAAATCGCACGTGGTCTGAGGCTGAGGCAATTATCGTGTATCAGATACGCCTCCCCCGAACCTTCATGGCGCTCCTCGTGGGGTCCGGCCTCGCCGTCGCAGGCGTCGCAATGCAGGCCCTTTTTAAGAACCCGTTGGCGGACCCCTACGTGCTTGGGGCGTCAAGTGGCGCTGGGTTTGGCGCCGCCCTTGTCATCTCACTTGGGCTGGTTAGTGCGATCTTCGTCCCGCCCGCGGCATTCGCGGGCGCCATAATCGCCACCTTTACGGTATACGCGCTGTCCATGATCGGCCCGAGAAGTTCAGTCTCGCTGCTGCTGCTTTCGGGCATCGCGCTCTCAACCCTCTTTTCCGCGTTGATCTCGTACCTCATGTTCGTCGCGGGGGAGAATCTGCACCAACTCGTTTTTTGGCTCATGGGGGGGCTGTGGGCGAGCAGATGGGAGTACGTGGAGATAACGTTCCCCGTCATTCTCATCGGGACGGTCATCATCTACGCATACGCGCGTGACTTGAACCTGATGCTGTCAGGGGATGAATCAGCGCAGCACCTAGGCGTGGCCGTCGAGAGCCTCAAGAAAATTCTCTTGGTAACCGTGTCGTTCGTGGTAGGGGTTGCCGTCGCTTTTTGCGGCATCATCGGGTTTGTCGGGCTTATCGTTCCCCACGTGGTGCGGACATTTACAGGCCCAGATCATAAGGCGCTCATTCCTGCTTCCGCGCTCTTCGGCAGTATTTTACTCATCTGGGCCGACATTGTCGCACGATCCGCAATACCTGGTTCTGAGATGCCCGTCGGGATTATCACTGCGTTGCTTGGCGCCCCGTTTTTTATGTATCTGGTCAGGAGCAGGAGGAAAGACATCTTTTAGATGCTGCCGCACATACAACGGACGAGGAAACGGTGAATGCGTATACTCGGTAAAGAACGTGGCTCTGAAACAGGGGGACCTGGACGTGTGCAGGTTGATGGCGTTGACTGCTACTACGTTCAGACACAAGCGCTCAATAACGCGCAACTGACGGTCAGGCCCGGCGAGGTGATCGGTCTCGTCGGCCCTAACGGGTCAGGAAAGACGACGCTCATTAAAGCAATCAGCGGGGTGCTGAGGCCACAAGTCGGCATCATAACGCTCGATGATGTAGATGTTTACCGCATTAAGCCGAAACGACTCGCGCAACACATGGCGGTCGTGCCCCAGAGTACCGACACGTTTTTCTTTGATTTTACAGTCGAGGAGGTCGTGCTTATGGGCAGGAACCCCCACATCAAATTCCTCGGAACCGAATCGACGCACGATTTTGACGTCGTGCAAAAAGCCTTAGAGATGACCGATGTCGCTCGGTTTGCCGATCGCAAGATTAACGAGCTCTCAGGTGGGGAGCGACAGCGCGTCATCATTGCCCGTGCGTTGGCCCAGGAGCCCAAGATCCTCCTTCTTGACGAGGCGACATCACAGCTCGATATTGGGATCAAGATCGAGATCTTTGATCTTGTGAGGCGCCTTGCGGCTTCTGGCATTGCGGTTATCGCCGCGATTCATGATCTCAATCTCGCCGCTCAGTACTGTGATCGACTGCTGCTGTTAAAACGTGGAGAGATCATTGCTGACGGCACCGTCGAAGAGGTATTAACTCAAGAGTACATCGCGGAAGCGTTTGGCGTTTCAGCGCTCGTAAGAAGACACCCGATTACGAACGCTTTTTCGATAACACTGCTCCCCCAGCAAACGCCTGGAGAGCACAGCTCTGAAAAGGTGCACGTCATTCCCGGCGGGGGCAAGGCGGCACCTGTCATCCACGCGCTTGTCCAACGGGGCTTGAGCGTCTCCGCGGGCGTGGTGAATACGCTCGACACCGATTACGACGTAGCGCAGTACTTTGGCATTGAGTGCGCCGTCGAAGCACCGTTTTCACCCATTTCGAGTGAGGTGCACACCCGTAACGTGCAACTCATTAAGGACGCACGCATCGTCGTACTCCCCAACATCTGCTTCGGGTCGGCGAACCTAAAGAACCTCGAAGCAGCTGAACTTGCCGCAGACAAACTCGTGATATTAGAAGAGACGCCGATAGAAAGCCGTGATTTTACGCACGGTGTTGCACACCGAATATATGAAGACTTACGAAGCAACAGCCCCGTTTTCGCAGAGCTCGAAACGCTCCTAGCATATGTTGAGTCACATATCGGATAGCGGGATCAGCGCATAACCCTTGAAGGTGAACATCCGTGGAATACGAGATAGTAGATCGGGTCTTAGTTCTGAAGGGCAACTTTGAGGCCCTGAGCACTGGCGTTGATGGCGGCAGAAGAGCGACAAAAAACATCCTCAACATCCAAGTTCCCCACGATTTCTCTCACGACGATCCGAAGAGCTATATTGAGGAAATAGCCGCATCAATGACGCTCGAGGGAGGCTACGTCGCGCTTCTTACCGCAGTTGAAATGAAAAACGTGCAGATTCTGAGCGATGCTTGCGCGACGGTGTTTGTAACTGCCGGGCTCACCACTCCGTCGACTTTAGGCACAATCAACATAATCGTCATATCCTCTGCAACGCTGAGCGAAGGGGCGATCGCAGGGACGATAATTACCGCCACGGAAGCGAAAACGCGAGCTCTTATCGATAAGGGATTGTATTTTACAGGCACGACGAGCGATGCTATTGTAGTCGCATATGAAAACAGTGGCGAAGGTGCGCCGATTTTGTACAGCGGACCTGCCACCGCCTTTGGAAGCAGGGTTGCAAAACTCGTTCGATTAGGAGTAAAAGACGCATTGAAGGCTCATTATGGGAGCGATGATGTTGACAAGTGGCATCTTTGATGCCGTAACATCCCATTGCGTATTGGAAGTATAGTAACGCTCGTTATCATCGCTATCGGCACGTTCGTTCATCTCTCCAGTTCGAGGCTAGTCGCTGTCATCGCATAACACTTGTTCAGCATCACTTACCATGCCCGTGCGTGGTTAAGTCGCCGTAGTCGTGTCCACTCACATAGTGATGCTCTTCCTCTGATGCATTGAGCGGATCGACGTGTATCAAGGCGTTCGAGAGATAGGCAAGGTGATGTAGGAGCTGATGGCGCACCTCTTTCGCAATGACGTGCCCTGCTTCAACTGATAAATCAGGATCTACGGCAACATTTACCTCAGCGTAGAGGCGGTGACCAATCCACCGGACGCGCACTTCCGTAACGTCCTTCACGCCTTCGGTGTGCACGGCGGCATCCCGAATCTCGTCGGGAATGACGGGATCGATGCCGTCGATGACCCGGGTAAACACCTCCTTGCCTGAACCCCACACAATACGCAGAATGGTCAACGTGATGGCAAGTCCGACGAGTGGATCAGCAAGCGGGAAGCCGAGGTATACGCCCACGGCTCCGAAAAACACGGCCAGGCTTGTCAGCCCATCGATGCGGGCGTGATGGCCATCGGCGTTGAGCGCAGCGCTTCCGATCTCCTTGCCAACGTTGATGCGAAAGACCGCAACGATCTCGTTGCCCGCAAACCCGATCAGTGACGCTGCCACCACCGCCCACAGAAACTGCACCACCTGCGGATGGAAGAGGCGGTTAGTTGATTCGTAGCCTGCCAGAACAGCGCTAAAAAGAATGGTGAGCACAATGGCGATGCCCGCCAGATCCTCCACCCGTCCGTACCCACAGGTGAAACGCTTCGTCGGCTTCCACGTGCTCATGCGAAAGGCGAGCCAGAGCGGGACAGCCGTCAAGGCGTCGCCCACGTTGTGGATGGTGTCGGCCAGCAGCGCAACGCTTCCCGAGTAGTAAACGATAACGGCTTGCAGGATGGCGGTCGCCATCAGTCCTATCAACGACCACTTGAGCGCCCAGATCCCTCGTTTCGAGGTAAGGATAGACGGGTCAATCACACCGTGCGTGTGGCCATGTAAATGCTCACGTGGAGGCGGATGGGAATGCGTATCAGCGCTCCGATGCGGGCGCTTAAGATTCACCATTGACACTGCAGCCTACCAGCCTTAGTAACCTCTCTAGTTATTGGTCGCAAACCTACGGGACTTTAAAGCCTCCGCAGCGCGTCGTGGTCTCACAACGTCTCTTCGTCCTTCGTATTGACGTAATGGAAGAATATGTCCGGGCACATTTTGTATATCTTCTTTCCGGCGTGTTCAGCCATGTTCCCGGATGCGAGAAGGATTACGTCAACGCCTCTTGACGCACAGGAAATCGCCCTGTTGATCACATCAGCCCCAAAATCAAGTGAGATTGCATATCGCTTCGCTAGCAGCTTGGCATTTGTTCCCATCGCGCCGGTTTTTGTTCCCCTGTTGCTTTCGATCAACTTTTTTGCACGCGCTGCGACACGCTCATCGTACCGTTCGTCATCATGCACTTTGAAGATTACAA
>JBAULJ010000020.1:0-8699 GCA_049578125.1 Halobacteriota archaeon | reverse complement strand
GTGCGATCAAGGGAACATCGACGGCCTTCAATGAGCGGTCAACGTCTGAGAGCGTCTCTTGCAGATTTCTAAGTTGACCGTACAAATCCGTAAATGCTTCTAAATCTGCGCTTGTTGCCAGTAGTTCGGCGGTATCTCCTGAAGCGCCCTCCGGCTGTTCAACACGGGCCACCAAGCCAGCAACCGCTTCCCTAGCTTTGGAAATCTTACGGAGGACTTCGAAGTCAAAGTCGAGTTGTTGGAGAATGTCAAGATCCGCACTAATTGCGTTTAGTGCGGCTGAATCGCCTGAAGTTCGCTCCGGCTGTTCAAGACGGGCCACCAAGCCAGCAACCGCTTTCTGAGCGCGGAGGGTTTCTCTTCTCTCGTTGTGCCAAATATCCAAGAGCGCTTTTTGTGCGCTCTGTTCCCTGATAGCGGAAAAGGCGATTTGTTTGCAGTGTCGGCGTAGCGTCGGCGAAACGCTGTACAGGTCGTTAGCGGTCAGGATCACAGGCGCGCGTGTTTTTTTGACGAGCTCGGTGACCGCTTTTGCCCCGCCACGATCAGAAGTGCCGTGTAGGTTATCAATCTCATCAAGCAGTATCAGTTTCTGGGCATTAAGAAGAGATGCGTTTTTTGACGCTTCTCCTGCCGTTTCGTTGATGATTCCTTGAGTGCGCTTGTCGCTGGCATTAAGCTCGAGCAGCTGCCACCCCATGTCAGTTGCCAACGCGACTGCAGCTGACGTTTTACCTGTGCCGGGCTTACCGTACAGCAACGCTGCCGATTTGTCAGAAGGCCAGTTCAATGCCCATTGGCGGAGCTCTTCGATAGCTTTGCGGTTGCCTCTCACTTCTAAAAGAGTTCTCGGACGGTACTTCTCGACTAAGTCCATAGTAATCGAGCGCAGAAATCAAGAGATAGGAGCAGTATAAGGATATAAGAACCTCCTATGCCTATTAATGTTTTGTGAACGACATGAAACTGGACGAACTAGCGCAGTCGCTTCGTGATTTTGAAGGCGTCGCACGGAAGCGCGCGATAGGTCCGCTTGTAAAATGGTTCGACGCGGATCTCAGTACAGGCAATTTTGGAGAGGATGCCGCGGTAATCGAGCGGGGTGACGAGTCGCTTTTAATCGCTGCCGATGGCATCTGGTCCAAGCTCATGGATGCGGACCCCGAATGGGCTGGGTACTGTGCAGTCCTCGTAAATATTCATGACATTTTGGCGATGGGGGGCACCCCGCTGGCGATGGTCGACGTATTTTCGGCGAGTTCGACTGAAGTCTGCAACCGAGTCTTGGCGGGCATGAGCGAAGCAACAAAAAAATTCGGCGTGCCGGTCGTTGGAGGGCACGTGCACCCCGACACAACTTATAACGCGCTCGACGTGGCAATCATTGGCACCGTAAAGACTGACTCGGTCATTTATAGCTGCAGTGCCCGAGAAGGGCACGACGTTCTCGCTGCCATCGACTTGGACGGGAGGGTTCACCCATCGTGCAGTCTCTGTTGGGACACCACCACGATGAAACATCGGGAGATGCTCCGCAGACAGCTGGAGACCATGCCTCGCATAGCGCAACAACACCTGGTAACGGCTGGAAAAGACATCAGCAATCCAGGTTTGCTCGGCACACTCGGTATGTTGCTCGAAGTTTCTGAAGCGGGTGCTGTCATAGAATTGGACCGGATTCCGATCCCCGATGGTATGGACATGCCTCTGTGGCTGCGCATGTATCCAGGAATGGGATTCGTGTTGACCGTTCAACCGCAGAACGTGCAAGAGGTAGTAAGCATCTTCGAAGATGCCGGCATGGCAGCAGCAAAAATTGGTGAAATTACAGAAACGAGAACGCTTGAGATCACGAACAACGCTGAGAAGGTCGTTGTGTGGGATTTTGCTCAGGATACCATCATGGGTATCGGCCCCGTAGCTTGCCGATAGTGTTGACCGTGCAGAATCTAAAAGTGAAACCCAAAGAAAATAATTAAAAAAGAAGTGGGAGATAAGGCAAAAAATGCCTTATCGGTTCCGTTCTTGTTCAGTAGTTGGTGTATGTTCTGGTCCTTCCGTCGGGCCCCACGAGCTCAAGTTTGATCGGCCAGCGTCCGTCGATCGTGTGGGTCGCGCACGAGAAGCACGGATCATACGCACGTACGACCATTTCGAGCCGGTTGAGTATCCCTTCCTGTGGTTCGCCATCCTTTATCAGGAGTTTCGCGGCCTCGCGGACCCCCATGTCAATCGCTGCGTTGTTATGGCCGGTCGAGACAATCAGGTTGGCGTTTGTTATGTACCCTTCGTCATTTGTGCTGTACTCGTGGATGAGCGTCCCTCTCGGCGCTTCGAGAACGCCAACCCCAGTCGCCGCTCGTGGTTCGGGCTTTGTCCAAACGTCTGTGCTCGTTATGTCGGGATCATTCAGCAGCTCAACTGCACGTTCGCTGGCATACATCAGCTCAATAAGCCTTGCGTAGTGATAGAGCAACGTTTGCTGTGGCATCCTCCCAAACGCGTTTCTGAAGTCCGTGAGCATATCGTTGGCCAACGGCGTTGAAATCTTGTCACACACGTTTATACGGGCAAGCGGTGCAACGCGATAGATTCCTTCGGGCCAGCCCCTCTCCTTCCAGTAGGGGAACTTGAGGTATGAGAAATCCTGGTATCTCTCCTGAATGTAGTCAGCGTACTTCGTGGGATCGAACTCCTTGATGATGGATCCATCAGTGTCCATCATTCGCAGTGTCCCGTCGTAAAGCTCGAGGTTGCCGTCTTTGACCAAGCCCATCATGGGGGTGTTGACGACCCCGAGAATTTGTATGACATCCATATACTGTTCAAATAGCGGAGAAGCCACTTCCAAGCCTAGTTTCGTGAATTCAATCGAGTCCTGGGCGTCTTTGAGCATCTTCTGACGCTGGTCCTCGGTGATGCCCTTGGTGAGCCCGCCGGGCTTTGCGGTGACAGGTGCAGCTCTCCCACCAATGGCCCGTATCATCTCCTGGCCCCGTTTTCTGTTGAGGACTGCTTGCGTTGCAAGTTCAGGATTTGCTTCAATCACTCCAAAGACATTCCGCTTCTTTGGATCGCCGTCAGGAGTGAATATGAGGTCCGGCGCTGCGAGATAGAAGAAGTGGAGCGTGTGGCTGTGTATCATCTGTCCCATATGCATGAGCTCCCGGAGCAGCGCGGCGGGGCGTGGAATCTCGACGCCCATGAGGTTGTCGGCCGCCTTTGCAGAGGCAAGGTGGTGGCTGACTGGGCAGATGCCGCAAATAGCTGTCACGATTCTCTGAGCATCTTCTATAGGTCTCCCTTGTAGGAGCTTCTCAAAGCCACGCATCTCGACAATGTGCAGGTGCGCATCGTCGACCTGTCCTGCATCGTTGAGGTTCACGGTGATTTTTGCGTGGCCTTCGATTCGCGATACGGGCTCAACTGTGATCGTCTTTCCCATGTTTATTACCTCTTGTTTTCAGTGACCTTTGCCTTTATAAGTGAAACAGGCAGCGTGTAGCGATAGAAGGTGCCTATTGGATCATAGACGTCCTTTACCATCTCGTTTAAGTCGACTGAGGAGTCTTCGTCTAAACCGTATGCTGACGCGACTACGTTAAGCATCGCCGCACCTTGTTCATACGAAGCGTCTGTTGGGCCATAGCAACCTGTACACGGCGCATTGACTTGTGGACATTGCGCGCCGCACCCGCTACGCGTTGCGGGCCCCATACACATGAATCCTTGGTTGAGGAGACACTCGACAGGTTCCCCGTTTGCTTCAATTGGCCGCTTGATATCGGTTATCCTCTTCTCCTTCCTCTCTCGGGGACAATCCTCACAAACGTTTTTATTGCTTAATTGAGGTTCTTGGCCCTGTAAAAGTGCGGTAAGAACCTCCGCGATGAGGAACGCATCTGGCGGACATCCGGGGATGAAATAGTCAACTTTGATAACGTCCGAGACAGGTCTGAGCGTGTCAAAGAGCTTCGGTATTTCTTTGGTCGGGAGCTCTTGATCAGGAGCTGTTGACGTTGTTGTCAAAACTGCTTTTTTGATGTCCGGCATTGAGTTGATGTTGTTCACACCTGGTATCCCACCGAAAGCAGCACAGCTGCCGAGTGCGACCACGATGTCCGAGGTCTCTCGGACTTTCTTGGCGACGTGTTCATTGTCTTCATTGCGAATGCCGCCGGTCAGAATACCTACTGTGGTGTGTTGATCGAAGTCCTTCACGTCCATCAGCACCGGTATGCGCACAAACTCTATTGCTTGTAATACGTCTAGAATCGCTTCGTGCAGGTCGAGAACGGCTATCTCGCAACCAGAACAAACGGCTAGCCAGTCCTCTTGGACCTTTACCTTATCTCCCATTTATGAGTCACCTCGTGTCTGAATTCCGGAAAAGCAGTGAGAGTCAATGAGCAGGCCAAATACGCCATGACCTCTCGGAGATACGCAAAATTGTCTCACACTCTTGATCCATTTGTATTTCGGCTCCCTCTATATTAAATATTTCGAATAGATGTTCTAAAGAAGTTCAATTCAAAAACATTCTATGCAGAAGTGCCAAACTGCTGTCAATTCTAACAAGTAATTTATATGAAATTACTAATATATAAGTTTGTTATACCTCCATTTTAACGACGCGGGATACTCTTGGCTCTTTAAACGCTCCGGATGGGATGAAATCGTACCGATTTTTCGTTTGGCGCGCGGGTTCGAAGCTCGAATCCTCAGACGAGCGTTAACTAGCTTGCTGGGTTGGGGACGTTGCAGCAGCTTTATCATCTCCAACTCACATATATTTATTTGTGTATTTTTTAAAAATAATACGCGCAGATTATGCCTAAAAAATCGAGTGAACTCGGTTGTTTTGATTACCATACACGTACGAGTGAATTTCATTTATTAAAGTAAATAATATATAATCAGACTAAATAATATATGAATGCTAGTGTACGAGGAACGGCGAACGCCGTTTGTCGGTGCGCTAAACGAAGTGATAGGTAGGTTTCAAAGTGACAAAATGGCTTCGATAATCGAACTAAATAATAAGCCTTTTATATCACACATTTTGAACCTACGAGAGAACTAGTTGACTTTTTAGTTGACACGAGGCTGGTGAAATAAGTGACATTTGCGTTACACATAGATAAGAGCTGCACTGGCTGCAACAACTGCGTCGTGGCGTGTCCAGTCAACGCGCTTGAACTCGTCGTTGATAATCCCGCGACGACCAAGAAGACGTACAAGGTGCAGGGCGGCAAATCCCTAGCCGTAGACGAGGATGTCTGCGAAGCGTGCGGCGTTTGCCTTCAGGCATGTCCAAGAGATTGCATCCAGCTAACACAATAAAGGAGGGAATGAGCTTTGGCTTTGTTTCCGATATACTCTAAAAGAGAGGAAGGACGAAAATCGATCATAGAACAGAAGACGCTGGTACAGACCCTCAACCTCGCTCTTAACATGGAGCGATGTACTGGCTGCGGCATTTGTAAAGAAGTATGCCCAGAAGAGGCGATAGAGAAGGGTCCGGTCGGTGCTGTGGGATTTAAGGAGATGGAAGTCCCAGAGATGGTCTTCGACCAGAAGAAGTGCTCGTATTGCGGCGTATGCGTGGAATTGTGTCCATTTACTGCGCTAAACCTCACCGAGAACGGTGAGCCGAAGACCGATCTCATTGACCAGGAAGGGTTCCCACACTATCAGAAGGTAGCTGAAATAAACCCAGACACGTGTACGAGATGCAAGGTATGCGAAGAGATCTGTCCACGCGACAACGCGATAGAGCGAAACGTGCCAGAGGTCACTGAGCGACAGCAAGCGATCACGTACACCGCCGAAATGCAACTCAACGAGGATCCGGGAAGCGAGAACAAGTGCACCTACTGTGGTCTTTGCGGTGAGATCTGTGATGCGCTGACGGTGGAGCATAAAGAGGCGACCCCCATCAACATCGAAGCGTTTGGAGAAGTGAAGTTTGACTCTACCAAGTGCGACGGGTGCAACATTTGTGAAGAGATCTGCCCGACGGATTCAATCAAGATCGATCGGACGATCACTGAGGCCAAGCTCCAGGGTGAAGTCACGATCAACAAAGACGAGTGCATGTACTGCACGTGGTGCGCAAAGACGTGCCCCATCGAGAACACCATTGACATCAAGAAGATCTTTGAAGGCTCTATTAACATAAAGACGGAAAACTGCCCAGCAGGATGTTCTGCGTGCGTGGAGATCTGTCCGTGTAACGCACTGTATTTGCCGCCTCAAAAAGAGCCCGGAGAAATCGCAGCGAAGCTTGAAGTAAACGACGACTTCTGCACGCTCTGCGGTGCCTGTGTGAACGTTTGTCCAGTCGCCAACACGATTGAGGTGAAGCGTGATGTGATACACATCGAGGGCACGGAGACGGAGCTTTACAAGAAGACGGCTGGCAAGATGATGGAGCTCAAGACTCCGACGATCGAAAAGCTGGGGACATAAAGATGACAAGCGAAGGAATGAGAGACCCAAAGCACTATCAGCTTGGTAAAACTCAATTTGACCCCGATCTCATCAAAGAGGTCGTAGCCCGCGGTGGAAAAAACGCAGAAATGTGTTTCCAGTGCGGAACGTGCACTTCAAGCTGCCCAATGGGTCAAAGAAGCGGGCTGCGGGTTAGAACGGTGATGAGAAAGGCTATTTTAGGCATGAGGGAGGTGCTCGACGATCCAGACCTGTGGCTCTGCACGACGTGTTATTTGTGCTCTGATAGGTGCCCGCGCAGGATCATTGCAACTGATGCCATTATAGCACTCCGGAATATGGCGACTCAGGAGCACAAAGTGCCGATGAGCATGATAAAGATCATGGGCTCGATCGCCAAGACAGGTCACGGCGTGCCGAACAGTGAGGGCAACATGAAAAAGCGCGTTTTGCTTGGACTGCCCGAGAACCCCCCGACGACACACACATACCCGGAGTACATTAAAGACATTAACAAGATACTCGAGGTTACGGGACTACTTAAAATCAGAGAGGAGATGGAGGCGGAAAGTCAATGAAGGAGTATAATTTCTTCCTAGGCTGTATCGCTCCTAACAGATATCCCGGCATTGAAGCGTCTTCAGTGAAGACTTCAAGAAAGTTCGATATCGAACTGCGCGATTTCAAAGGAGCGTCGTGCTGCCCTGCACCAGGTGCATTCGGATCAATGGATGTGGATGCATGGCTTGCGCTTGGAGCGCGAAATATTTGCCTATCTGAAAAGGAAGGCAAAGATATAGCCCTTATATGCAACGGCTGTTATAAGTCGCTGTTCGAGGCGAATCACCGGCTCAAAGCCAATCCGGAGTTGAAGGAAAAAATCAATTCGATTCTGGCAAACATAGATACTGAGTTTCAAGGGTCAGTTGAGGTTCGACACCTAATCGACATTCTTTACAACGATGTCGGAACGGAGAAAGTGAAGGAATCGGTTGAACAGCCACTGACCGGCTTGAACGTAGCCATCCACTACGGGTGTCACTTGCTGAGGCCAAAGTTCGACAGGACGTTCGGTTCTTCAGAAAGACCGCGATTCTTCGACGAGTTGGTTGAGGCACTAGGGGCCACATCGGTCGATTACAAGGAAAAGATGATGTGTTGTGGGGCGGGAGGCGGCGTTCGATCGTACAAGCTCGATCTCGCACTCGATATGTGTAACGAAAAGCTCTACAACATGACGCAAGCAAACGCAGACGTCGTAGTAAATGTCTGCCCGTTTTGCCACCTCCAGTTAGACCGTGGACAGGTTGAAATCAAGGAGAAGTTTGGGGACGTGTACGACCTGCCGGTTCTCCACTACAACCAGCTTCTTGGCATAGCACAGGGCATGAACCCTGAAGAGTTGGGCCTCGATGCCCACGAGATAAGTGTTGAGCCACTGCTCGCAAAAATACTGTGAGGAAGGAGGCACAAAAATGGACGAAGAGAAGAGAATCGGCGTATTCGTATGTCACTGCGGCACCAACATCGCGGGCGTCATAGACGTCAAAGAATTGGGCGAGTACGCGAAGACCCTGCCGAACGTCGCAGTCGGCGAGGATTATACGTACGTGTGTTCAACGCCCGGTCAAACCATGATCAGAGACAAGATAAAGGAGCACAACCTCAACGGGGTGGTAGTGGCGGCTTGTTCACCGAGGCTGCATGAACCAACGTTTAGGAAAGCGACCGAAGAGGGCGGGGTGAACCAGTTCCTGTTCTCGATGGCGAACATCCGAGAGCAGAACACGTGGGTACACATGGAAGAGCCGGAAAAGGCAATGCAGAAGGCAAAGGATATAGTCAGAATGGAGGTCGCGCGGGCATCAATGCTGGAGCCCCTCACTGCAAAGACTGTTCCGGTTGAAAAGGCTGCGCTCGTTATCGGCGCAGGTATCGCCGGCATCCAAGCCTCACTGGAGCTCGCCGATGCGGGAATAAAGACGTATTTGGTGGAGAAGGAGCCATCCATCGGCGGCATGATGTCCCGTCTCGACAAGACGTTCCCGACACTCGACTGCTCGCAGTGTATCCTGACACCCAAGATGGTCGACGTTGAGCGCAATCCGAATATTGCGCTGATGACCTACTCGGAGGTCGAAGACGTAAGCGGTTACATAGGAAACTTCGACGTTACCATTCGCCAGAAGTCCCGATATGTGTACGAAGACAAGTGCAACGGCTGTGGCAAATGCCAAGAGGTATGT
>JBAULJ010000019.1:0-8078 GCA_049578125.1 Halobacteriota archaeon | reverse complement strand
CCCAAACGTCCGGTGGTCTCTAACCTCCTGGTCGACTGGATCCAACACCTTTAGCTTATCGATCTCCGAGAGGATCGTCCGTGATAGGCTTGTATAGGCATCATCACACAGCTGAACGAGATGATTGGTTGTGCACCCAGTCCCCGTCCACCGTGCATCATATTCGTCGATATTATCGGGCAGCTTCTCCCGAAGCCGTGTCTTAAGTGCGCTAAGCCGTTCCTGTGCCTTCTCGTCGACTGTCTTTTGAGGTGTTATGTCGATAAAGTCGGCCCCTCTCTCGTCGTGCGGCCACCCCTCAATTATCCGAAAGAAACAAAATACGTGCTCGTGAGCATCAGGAACGTTCAGAGCCCCGTAGTAGATCTCCTGCTCAGTCGCCGATCCAAAGAAGTCAAGACGCTCAGCGTCATTGAGTTGCATTCCTTCTGTCGCGCTTTCTAACACAGCACGCAGCTGCCTCTCAACAGTATCCCACGTCGTGTAGTCTTGATACTCTCCGGTGCGATGTTGGAGACAGTACACCGCAGGCATCGCGTTGTCATCACAGAGGTACCACTGGTTGAGCAGCACTCTTTCCTCAGGCTTTGCCTGTTCAAGAATTTCCTCAAAAAGCGAAGCTCGAATCTCATACGGCGCTGGCTGCCACCCGTAACGATCGCCCAATAGCACGACGAAGTTCGGCTTCAGCTCAGTATGCTGGCACCGTTCGATCTCCTCAGTGCAGATCCGCATCGTCTGCTGATCAAGTGCTGCTTCCTCCCGCACACCCCACCGTAGGTCGATGGCCTGGAAGCGGCAGCCATGCTCCTGGCAGAGCGCTCGCAAGCGAGGGAAGACATTACGCTGTAAGGCGTTGCGCTCCTCGATGAGGTCGCTGAAGGTTGAGCTAACGAAGACGCGAAAAATTCGGGAAGACTGGATCATGTCTAACTTATATTGTTTGGACAAACGCTCTATAAAAATTAAGCGCAGCGAACAGGACTAAACAGATTAAACTAAGCGATTACGGACGATTTTTGCTTTACGCAATGCGAACGTTAATAATTCTACTCTTAGCGTCACTCTCCTGCGCAACGAGTCGCAGATGCGTCGAAAGTGGATCATCCGAACCACTCGGCCTGCATCATCAAACGCAGCCACTCGCGGTGCTCGGCTTCTAGAATCTGCTCACATCGCCACATATGATAGAAAATGTCGTAGGCGCTCACCTGCCCTTTGCCCGCTCCTAGGGCTTGCAGCTTTTTTTGCTCCGCTCTCAAGACCTCGAACGACGGTTTCAGGCCTTTAAGTGCTGCCGTGTAGCGGCTCGTGTTGCGGGCGAACTGCGCCGCCGATCGCAGCGTTCGGAACCCACCACCCAAAACGGGCAGAATCGCCGCAACGAGGATAAGTGCCACGCTCACCTCAACGGTAACGCCGCGGACGACGACCTGCGCGGGCACTGCTCCTAGGTGCACCAGCTCGTCGTAGGTGAAGTGTGCCAGCGCGGCACAGACGCTCCCAAAGAACAGCCACGGGGGCAGATGCTTGAGTATCCGATCCCTATGGGAGAGCTGTTGCGCCCGCTTATTGAACCAGTTCATCTGGTTGCAGAGCCGCTTTCGAATGTAATAGTCGATCAGTTCGCGAAGCTCTTCCGGAGAGGCTAGACACGACGGCCCGCGCGCGGGAACTTCGGGCATCATGCCCCCTTCTGCAAATTTTTTGCATCCTTTGCGATCCAACCATCGAATATCGTCGACGTCCTGCTGGAGCATGTTAAGGTGCTCCGCTTGCTGAGTACGGGCCCCCATCCACAGCGCCGGATTAATGAGAAAGCGGAACTTGAGGAACCGACAACGCTCCGCTTGATGACGGGATAAAAACCAGCCCGGCTGCCTTTTCGACCACACGCCTGCTGCCACGGCGCTGATGGCGATGAGGGCGAGGACTCCCTCGAGGATCGGCATCGGCACAAAACCGTTTCGCAGTTCTGTGAGCTGCAGGATTGCCACGATGACTGCGACGGTCCCTGCGGCGGCAGCGGCAACCATTAAGAATTTGTGCTGCCACTGGCGGTGGTTCGCCTCTTCGTCGGCGTCAACAAACGCTGTTGTGATCTCCCGCTGGCAGATAGCGAGCACATCCGAGAGACCTTTCCAGATGCGTAAATCCTCTGGAGAGTCGAGCATGTCATCACTCGACGTCTCGACGCCGGCACACGGACTGGGTCTCATGTTATTTGACGTCCCGTTACCCCTCAACGTCCGCTGGTCACTTTTCTCGACGTACCTCTATCCCCACCTTGGCGAGGTACTGCGGGATCTCGCGCACGCTGTTGCGGTCCCACTCCTTGACCTCTTCAGAAAGCATATGCCACGGCAGCAAATAGGGGCTCACCTTATCTTCCACGTTCCTCTCCGGTCCATAAATCCAGCCGTCTCGCAGCCGCTCGATCGTCCAGCGCGCGTGTTCCATCTCAGCAAGGCGCTCTATCTCTTCATTGGTGAGCTGCGCCAATTTGGCGTTTTCTATCCCTACATCGTGCATCGTACACCCGATCTCCCGCAACTTGCTGATGATATCGTCGGCCTGCTCACGGTTGGACTCCTTGAGGTTGTCCTTGAGCTCTTCCCAATCGGCCATCGAAGGATCGCCTTTCAGTCGCGTGCGGCGTTGACTCTCGCGGTACTCTTCGTGAATAGCTCGGGCGACGGCTTCTCTGATTTCGGACGCAAGCTCAGGGGCACCCGATCCGACAAATGCCCGAATCGTTAACGCGTCGGTCGGCAAGGGCAACAGGTTCGTCGTGTGCCAGTCCCGGTCCGCAAGCAGTTTTGCCGCTTCATGCCCGCTCCTCTCTACAATGCCAACGCTCGCGCCGAGGGCGAGTGCGAGGCGGTACTCCGCAGCCGAGATCTGCCCCCCTTCAATACCGACGAGCTTGACGCTCGCAGGGGCGATTTCGGACGCGATGAGATCGCCCCAATACTCAACCGCCTCCAAGGGGCTGAAGTCCGACCCGTTCGTCTTTCTGATTTCAGAGTAGCGCGTGTCAATCGTTGCTTCAACGGCGGTGAGTCGCGGGATGTACCCGATTGTTGTAATACCCTCTTTGTGCTGTTCTTGGACGTCGCCGACCAATCCGCTTATTCCGGCGGTCGTGCCGCCTGAAATGATGGTGCCCGTAAAGTCTTTGAAAGCCTCGATCAGCAGTTGGCGATATGCATTCAGCCGTTTTTCAGTCCGCGCGCCGCATCCGCCGGCGACAATGATCACGGGGCCTGAAATGCGCTTGTGCGGGCGAGCGAGCTTCTTTAGGCGGAGCAGCGCCTTGTGGCTCCTTTCCTTCCCAGCACCGGCACACGCTGCGAGATGGAGCCGCTCAATCCACTCATACCCGGGCAGCTCGTCGCGAATGACGGCGAGGCGCTTTAAACACTGCAGTGACTTTTCGATCATCCAGTCGGATGAGCTAAGATCGATTGCATTCGCGTAGGCAGCGAGACTCGCGTATGGTTTTTTCAGGAGGAGGTTCAACATCCCGGTGGTGTAGAAGGCCCACGGCAAGCTCATCCCCACGTCGATGAGTTCACGGCACCGCACGATGGCTGCCTCTAGCATGGGCGGCACGAGTTGTGGGACCGAGCTATCTCGACGATACGCGATTTCGTACTCGAGGAATTTGCACAGCACAAACGGGTTCCGCGGGTCGATTGCGAACGCTCTGCGGTATAACGAGTGGACCTGATCCTCATCGATGCCTTTCCACGTTTCAGCCAACTCAAGCAGCGCGTCGGCATCCTCGTATGGGGCAGAACTTGCGATCTCAAGATATCGCTGACCGCGGCGGAAGCCACGGCTCTGCGGCTTGCCCCTGTGGAGCATACATAAGGCTATACCTAGGTCCTTGACGAGGGGTTGGTACGCGGAGTCGACGGCGGTCGAAAGGATCTCAACAGCCTCCTCCCACTTGTCGAGGGTCATATAGAGCTTCCCGATACGATCGATGAGGGCTGCGTTTTGTGGGTCCAAGTCAGCCACGAGTCGGAGGCGCTCGATCTCGCTGCTTATCGTCTCGCGCGCCATATATGCGCCGTAGCTACTTGCGTACTCACGAAGTCCAGCGTCGATGTGGGTGAACGACGCGTCAGCTTCCTCCAGCACGGCTGCGAGACGACTGAGCACCCGCTGCCACTTCGCCGGCGTCTTGAATGCGCTCTTGTAACTTCGGTCATGGCTGAAGTCGGCCCACGCGTGTTCCAGCAAGGTGCGTACCTGCACTTCTGCCTTAAGGTCGTGAACGTCGTTTGGGATAGCGACCGTTTCATCATCTACGGAGAAGCTTCCGGGGCGCAGCGTGACGATGTAATGAACCGAACGATAGCCGAACTCGGTGGGGTTTAGCCGTTGCTCGATGGAGACGCTATCGTTCCAGTCGATGTCGAAGTTCTCTTTAATAAATACGCAAACGGCGTCGACCTCGTCTTGCGTGTGTGTGACCACCCGCCCGCCGCACAGGTCGGTGAACTGGTGGCATGGGTCGTCGAACTTATCGCGCTTGCGGATGATCTTCTCAGCAAAGCTCGTTAGCGATTTCGACCGCGTCTGCACAACGGCCTGGGGCGCATACTTCTTCGCTACCGCTCCTAACACGTTTTGTAGCGTCTCGGCGAAAATGCGATAGCGTGGCTCCATCGCCTTGTAGCACTTCACCTGCTCTTCAAACCACGCCTGATCCACAGTGATGTCGTTTGTTACCACAGATCCCTCCACAAGGGCGCGTGCGGATATCGCAATACTATACTCACGCGATTGGGTGATCAATCCCTTTATACCTTTGGAAAAAGCGTCGAAAATGCTCGACGAGGTCCAAGTCTAAGAGCTCTGAGTTATCTGCCCATACATAAGCGTCGTGTTCACGGCTCAGCTGCACCGTTCCTTCTGCTCGTTCTGCGCGCATCAGCAGGCAGACGACCTTTACGGCGGGATGATCATACTCAACTGCTCCTGCCAGGCTGACGAGTACGATTTTCAATCCTGCCTCTTCTTCCACCTCACGTCGGATCGCTTCGTCAAAACGTTCTTGCGGGTCAAGCTTTCCTCCCGGAGGTTCCCACCTGCCTGAGTTGGTTTTTGAGGTTGCTGATCGTTTGAGGAGCAGGTAACGACCTGCGTCGTCGGGGATGAGTGCGTAGCACGCAAGCCCCCATGGTTTTTCGTTTGTTAATAAGCTCATCGTCGAACCTGTTTTTACAACGTAGTACGGCTCATCGCTAGTATATAGCTGACTCATCGCCCACACCTCGCAAAAAGGAAGGCACGCAAAGGGCAAGTTGATAAAAATGATGCATCAAACGGATTGATATTGCGTGCTAAATCTCTCGTCACGACGTAACGGGATAATGTGCAAACGATAATAGCTAACTTATAATAGTTAACTTATCTCAGCGAGGCGGAGGTGATGTAGTTAAATTTTCAGGTGGGATCTGAATCGACGGCGTTCGTTGTGTCGGAGTCGTTGATCCTTGACGGAAAGTCTAAACGGTTTCGGTGACCTGACGTTCTCTTTTTCTATATCGTATTGAATTCTAGTATTAGGTTACCTCTTTGCCTGAGGTATGTCATGCTTTTGCTTCTAGCCTGCTTTGTGCAGGCATCCAGCTGCGTTTTAACGTTGAACCAGCTATAGGTACCGTAATTCCAATAACCGAATTTTGAGCCGACGAACGTCAAATCGGAGAAAAATCGGAAGCGCCACCAAGGCACAAGGCGTGCGTAGTCATTATTGTAGAGCGTAAGCGAATCTCGACGAGGGGAAAGTGAATACCGTCCGTAAAGGTCTTCGTCTCCGTAGTTGACCCAATATATTGTTCGGCCCAGCAACAAGTTCAAGTGCTCCTTCTGCGATGCTGCGTGCAACGGATCCTCATCAACGCATACAGTCAGATCGACTTTCCATAGCGGTTGGCGGGTTTTTTCTCGCACATGGGCACATGATCTACCTATGGGGCATTTTTCGAGTCTGAAAAGCGATTGTGATCGCTTGTCCACAAGGGATAGCGAGCATTGATTCAACCTTGTTCTACCTAGTTTCTCAGGCAAGTTTAACGAATTACACGTGTCTATATTTGACTCGCAAAGCACGCAAAGGCGCTTTATTACTTATCGTGCAGGATAATAGTCTTCTACTCGTACAATGTCGTCGACAGAAGGTGTGGAGATGCGGTGCATCAGAGAATTTTCCGTCGCTACAAGTTTGTGCAAAGTTCCACTTGGGATATGAATAGTATCATTTCTTCCGAAGGCCTCTTTTTTATGTTCAAATTGCACGTAGCACGAGCTTTCAAGCATGTAAAGTGACTCTTCCTTTTCTTTATGATAATGATACGAAGTCGTGTAACCTTCTTTTATATACATCTCTTTAGTGATGTAGCTCTCCGTGCTGATGAGCACCTTTTCGTATCCCCACGGTTTGTCAGTCCTATTCGTGTACTCTTTCCGAATCTCTTCAAGATCTTTCGGTGTATCAATTGACATCCAAAACGTATTTTCCTTGTAGTATCCGAGTTGGTTAGTCTCAGCTAGAACAGGAAACACCGTTTTCTCGATTTCCCCCGTCTCAAAATCGCTGAACGGGACATCGGAGTCGAGGAGGTATATTCCTCCATTGATATAATACTCCAAAAGCGGCTTCTCTTTAAAAGAACGTATATGATCCTCTCCAAGCTCAACAATCCCGTAGGGGCTACGCATTTTCGTCACAAACATCATAGCTTTGAAATCACTGGACCCATACTTTTTTATCATCTTCTTAAGATTGATGTCGGAAACAACGTCTCCGTTACGGATCAACACGGTCTCTTTATCGTCTATCAAATTCATTCCGAGTTTTATTGCATTAAGCGTACCTAACGGCTTGTCTTCTACGGAGTACTGAATTCGCATGCCGCGATGCCAATCGCCATAGCGATCCTCGATCTTATCGCTTAAGTGACCGGTTAGCAGTATAACTCTCTTGATGTTACTGTTGGCTAAATCATAGAGCTGTCGGTCTAGAATTGTGTAATCATCCGTTATGTCAACGAGTGGCTTCGGGACATCTTGTACGTTAAGGCGCTTTCCGTACCCTCCGCAGAGGATCATGCCTAACATATAGCTCCGATAAGTCTTACGCCAACTTCAGTTTTTCTGCTGAACAGTATATCGTTTTGCTGTGCATAAGCAACGGCTCAACAAGAACTACGCTACCTCGTATAGCGCAATACTGTTCTGAATATGAGAGGTCATTAGACTCGGGCTGAGTAGCGCGCATAGGGCGAGATCGTCTGTTTCAAGTGCCTTGCAGGGCCCTCGCGGGCCTGCGATCATTGCCCTCCATGCGCTCTGCTTGAGCGTGCTCTAAAGCTTCCGCTCGGCTATCTGCTCTAACAGCGTTTTATAAATGACTTGCACACGGTCGGCGCTATGAAAGAAATGTTCTATTTCACACCTCGTGCGTAACAACACATTACCTCATTTTGCGTGCCACAGATCACCTGATTATGTGCACACGCGACACATGCGTTGTAGCAAGGGACAACTGTTAACATAGCAGCGCTTTCCACATCCCACACCCGCACCGTCTCATCAGGACCACCCGACACCGCCACCTTCCCGTCTGCCGACAGGCTCACCGCCCAAACTGAATCCAAATCATTCAACACCTTCACACACCGACCACTCTCCACATCCCACACCCGCACCCGCACCGTCTCATCATTACCCCCCGACACCGCCACCTTCCCATCTGCCGACAGGCTCACAGAATAAACCGAACTAAAAAGAAACGAACCCGAATGCCCCTCCAACACCTTCACACACCCACCACTCTCCACATCCCACACCCGCACCGTCTCATCATTACCCCCCGACACCGCCACCTTCCCGTTTGCCGACAGGCGTACTGAATATACTGAACCCGAATGCCCCTCCAACACCTTCACACACCGACCACTCTCCACATCCCACACCCGCACCGTCTCATCATTACCCCCCGACACCGCCACCTTGCCGTCTGCCGACAGGCTCACCGAATGAACCCAATGCGAATGCCC
>JBAULJ010000018.1:0-8817 GCA_049578125.1 Halobacteriota archaeon | reverse complement strand
AAGGCACCAAGCAGGGAACGAGCATCATCACGTTTAACAACATCAGCCCATCGAACCAGACAGCGAATAGCGTGAACTACACCGTCACGTGTACAACAACAAACGTGACGCAAGGAAACGCCGCCCTCACCTCACAGGGACTAAACTTTACTATCCAGCTGCAATCGAATCCGTCGACGGGCTACCACTGGGAGCCGACCTACGACAACTCTACTATAAAGTTCGTAAACAGGGCGTTTGCAAGCGGCGTGAGCACCGCGAGTGCGACGATCGTTGGAGCGAGCGGCACTGACCTGTTCACCTTCCAAGGCACCAAGCAGGGAACGAGCATCATCACGTTTAACAACATCAGCCCATCGAACCAGACAGCGAATAGCGTGAGCTATACGGTCGTGATCACGTCGTAAGGGCATTCGCCCTTCTCTTTCTTACGTGACTCTCATCACTACACGTGCTCCGCACGGGGATTGACCGCGATCGGACTAGCATCAGCGAGCTTCTTTTTTCGAACACGCTTTCAAAAGCGCACCGTTTGCTCGTTCGGCTCAGATTTACGCAAGTCGCTCTCCCTTCTTCGCTGCTCTGCCCCCTTCAGTTTACAAAGCCAAGCCAATAATGCTATGGTTTGGGGTCGTGACGTCCCACGTAGGCAAATCCGGCGTTACGTGCCTATTGACAAGTTTCATTTGACATAAAGATGTCATAATCATTCTGCGCGAAAAAAATGGATGAGCCCAGCTGGGCGAAGCAAGCGTTACTTAGAAAAAAGGGGAATAACAAATTCGCTCCTCTTCAAAATCGGTGAATCAAAATGAAATCACTCTGGAAAGGATCAATAGCGTTTGGACTGGTCAACATTCCTATAAAACTCTACTCAGCAATCGAACAAAAGCCACTCAAAATGCGGCTCTTGCACAAAGACAAGCTCTCACCGATTCGGTACAAAAGGTGGTGCGACGCGTGCACACAAGAGGTGTCACAGGATGAGATCGTGCGAGGGATCGAAGTCTCTCCGGACAAATACGTTGTCATAAGTGATGAGGAGCTTCGTTCTATCAGGCCCGAAAAATCCACCTGGATAGAGATTGTGGAGTTCGTTCACTCCCATCAAATCGACCCGATTTTTTTCAACTCCCACTATTACGCGGGTCCGGAAAGGCCAAAGGACAAGACGTATATCCTGTTCAGGGACGTGCTCCGCCAGACCGCTAAGACCGCGATTGGCAGGTTTGTCATGCGGGAAAAGGAACACGTGTGTGCGATCGAAGCATACCGACAGGCGCTGCTCCTGACGACGTTGAATTATGACTATGAGATTCGGGACATCGCCCGGGTCGATGGCCTTATAGAGGAGCCGACAATCTCGCAAGTCGAGACGGACCTCGCACGACAGCTGTTAAGTCAGATCACGGTCGACGAGTTTGACATTACCAGATTTCACGAGACGTTTGAGGAGGAGCTCCAGCAACTCGTCGCGAAAAAAGCGCGGGGCGAAACGATTAGCGTCCAGAAGATCGAATACCACGCGACCGCGGAAGAGAACCTCGTCGAAGCGTTAAAGGCAAGCCTCAAATGATGCTCGCCGCCACCGGCACACACGAGATTCTGCGATCGAAGGAGTATATCTTCGAGCCGAAGCTCGACGGCTACCGGGCGCTATGCCAAAAGAAGGCGGGAACGTTACGATTCATATCACGAAACAATCGGGATATTACCAGTGAGTTTCCTGAACTCTCGTTTGGCGATCTCATTAAGGCCAACTGCACACTCGATGGCGAGATCGTGATATACGATGAAAAAGGGAACCCCTCGTTTGCTCTGATGCAACAACGAAAGCACCACCGTCCGCCACCCACCTACGTCGCGTTTGACATACTCGAACTCGAAGGGAGGGATCTGCGAAGGCTGCCGCTGTCAGAGAGAAAGCGACTGCTTGCGGGGGTCATCGAGGAAGGGCGAAACCTGCAGACAATGCCAAGCACCGACAGCGGAGAGGAACTCTGGAACGTGGTAACGGCTAGAGGCCTTGAAGGAGTGATGGCAAAGAAAAAGGAGAGCGTCTACGTCACTGGACGATCCCGTGCCTGGCTCAAGATCAAGCTCGAAAAAACTATCGATTGTGTTATCGTCGGGTATGTAACGAAGACAAGGGAGATCGCCTCGTTGGCGCTTGCGTTGTATGATCAATGGACACTCAGCTACATTGGGCAGGTGGGCACAGGCTTTAGTGAGTCGCTCCTCGATACACTTAGTAAGGAGCTCATCCGCGCGAGTAACGTTGTTGCCCTTCCTAAGAACGTGCACCCGGTCATCCCCAATAAGGTGTGCGAGGTCAAGTACCTTGAATATACGAAAGATCACCGGTTGAGGGCGCCCGTGTTCTTACGGATGAGGGATGACAAGTCTGCCGAAGAGTGTACGATAGACCAGGTGCAAAAAGGTGTTTGAGGAGTACAGGAAGAAACGGGACTTCACAACGACTAGTGAGCCAGCGCCTAACCAGTTGGAAAGCGAACGATCTGTGTACGTCGTACAGAAGCATAACGCGCGGCGGATACACTTTGATTTTCGCCTCGAGCACGATGGCGTCCTTAAAAGCTGGGCGGTGCCAAAAGGGCTTTCAGACGATCCACGGGATAAGCGGCTCGCGATCAGGACCGAGGACCATCCCGTCGCCTATGCGGCATTTTCAGGTGTGATACCGGAAGGCCAGTACGGGGCAGGGACGGTTGAAATATGGGATACGGGAAAGTTTGTCAACATTACGGTGAAAGGGGGAAAGGTCCAACCCCTTGGTGAGGCGTTGGAAAAGGGACACTTCATCATCTACCTGAAGGGGAACAAGCTCAGCGGGTCCTATGCGTTCACGCGACTTGACAAAGATGAGTGGGTAATCGTCAAAAAAATGGAAAAGCCTCGCACGAGCACCGAAATGGACGTCGGCGGGCATCGCATCAAGATAACTCACCCCGAAAAAGAGCTCGATAAGGGGATATCAAAAGCAGAGCTAGTAGAATATTATCAACGCATCGCGCCGTTAATGCTGCCCCACGTAGAGAATCGGCTCGTCTCCATGCTCAGGTTTCCCGACGGAGTACACGGCGAGAAGTTCTTCCAAAAGAATATCCCCGACTATTTTCCCCGGTGGATCGAAAGCAAGTGTCTCAAACACGAAAGCGGCGTGACATGCTATGCGATCGTCAAGGACGAAGCAGCGATCGTCTACCTCGGCAATCAGGTCACTGTTCCCCATATCATGGTCACGCGGGCCGACAAACCGGACATTCCCGACAAAATGATATTTGACTTGGATCCGTCGCTCCCTGACCTCCAGCCGCTCAAGTCAGCCACGATCAGGTTGAAGGGGTTTCTCGAAGCCGTGGGGTTCCGACCGTACATAATGACGACAGGGGGGCGGGGGTATCACATCGCGGTGCCCATCAAGCGCGAGCTCGACAACGGCGGCGTGAGGGACTTCGCTCTCAAGATCGCACAAACCCTCGCACAACAGGACGTCTCCGTGACGACGGAGCTGAGCACGGAAAAAAGAAGAGGCCGAATCTTCATCGACGTCAACAGGATATCTGCGATGCAGACCTCTGTGGCACCGTATGCCGCACGATCAGAGCCGGGGCTCCCTATAGCGAGTCCGTTTGACTGGGACGAGCTGCCAAACATCGGCCCGCGATCGTACACCATTAGGAACTACCCGAAAGAGGATGCATGGAGCGGCTTCTTTGCGAATGCCGTTTCAATACGGGATATACTGAAGAAGCTCTCTTAGGTGCTCTCTGGGGCCTGCAAACGTTAAAAGGGTCGTAAGGAGTTGCCCCTCGCTCCCTCTTTTTTCGTGTTTGTTGGCGCGACTAGCGCTTCGTCTTGCCCCGTATCTGCGCTGTTCTCGTCGCGTCATCCTATGCAGTTGCCGGCGCGCTATCCAAAATCCGCGCGGTCGATGGCGCTGTCGCGCAAACTAAGGTAGGCTTCCTGCCACCCGAACACAGCTGTAGCTTGTCGAGTCCGCTGCACCCACGCTCAGGTGTGACACAGACACGCTGTCACGCTTTTCCACGAAATCGCTGCCTCACGCGGCCTTATGAAACCACTCTGTGTAGTCTCGATCGGAGATGAGCGTGATGGCAACGAATGCAACGACCATAAAAAACGGGGCCTGCCTGTATGGCCTCCGCTTCGGCTGCGTGAACACCACAAACGATCCGAACTGTAACAAGTGTGCAGAGCGCCTCGCCAACGCGGTGAACAACGTGCTTCGCCCCCGGCACACAAATTAAACAAAATGGCTGCAGCGCGCCGATCATCCTCTTTTCATTAGCGCGCGAGGTCTCTGCTGATATGTGCCGCTGAAAAACTCTGTAACTGTTTACAGAAGTCACGCAAGGGATTTCTTGTTTTTTTCTGAAACTCGCTGTCCGGAAAGCGTCTGCGACGCACTTATTCGTTCAACTTCCAGTACACCCGATGGTCAGTAATGTCGTAAGCAACTCTGTAGGTGCTGACAAGCCCGCTTAAGTGGCCTTTTATGGTAGTGACAGAAAGCCAATACTGAGCCAGGTTATCCTGTACGTTAAGCTCTTTGAACACGGCGAAGATGAGCTCTTCTGTTGATCGGGCGTTCTTTAAAAGTCGCAGTATCATGTCATCAATCTGGGCAAGCCGCTCTAAGTGAAGCGCGATCTGTCCAACACTTTCATCCTTTGATATAACCGCGCCATGACTCGGAACGAGCCAGTCGAACGCGGCGTTCTTGATCGCGTTAAGCGAGCGGCGCGTGAGCTCGACATCTATGGAATATGGCAGCTTGTGCCGTTCCCAGACCGCTTTCGAGTACAGCGCGTCTCCTGCAAAGAGCACGCTGTCGCACAAATAGCCCGTGTGCCCCATCGTATGACCAGGCAAGGGCAACGGGGCAATCGTTTCTTTGAACGGGTACTCTTCGGTGTATCGGTCGACCTTGCACGGCTCTCCGAGGAAGAATCTCGTCGTCATCTCAACCGGCGGACGCGCCCAGTTAAACATGCCCCGCACGTTGACCTCCGGAAGCTCGATCAAAAATGCGTCCTCTTTCGGAGCTACCACGAGGGCACGCGTGCGTTTCTGCAGCGTGCTCGCCCACGCAAAATGATCGGCGTGTCCGTGCGTGATGAGAATCGCCTCAAGATCGAGCGGGGCATCAACAACGGCTGTATCGATCAAGTGATTTTCGTACAGACCGACGTTGGTTTTGCCGAGAATGCATTTGACGTCGTTCAATTCGATGACTTTCTGCTTCACGCTGTGTTGCCCTCCAAATAGTCGTCATTCGTGCGCGTCTTCCAGCAAGTGAAAAATGCTACAAGCCGCGCCCAATATTGTCGGCGATCCAGTGTTAGCAGGTACTAAGCGATAATTCTAACGGATCAGAAGCTTCAGGCACGCTAGCAATGTCGTTTCAGTATGGTGCTAGAGTCGTTAGAGTCGTCCTGGCTTCGGTCTCGCCGCTTGCAATGCACGATCGAATTTAGGCGCTATTGTGAACGCCGTTTCGCTGAGGTGGCGTTTTTTCGTATTTCTTCCAAAAAATGCCTCGGTTCAGGCCCTCTATGACTTTTGGTGCGGGGTACTGCTCACACATTCTCGATTGTCTCGCCTCAACGCGGTTTTTGCAGTTCGTGAGCCGTCAACGCGGGACGCCCGTTCCGGAACTCATCCCCGCGAAGCCCAGACAGAACACTCCAATTGCGAGAAGCGCCCCGATTTCAGTGTAAGACGCCGCTGATAAAACGGATATTACGAAGCTCGCGATTCCCAGAGCGAACGCAATCACGTACAATACGAACGGCATCATCCTCCTTTGTGCCACGCATTCACCTCCTTATTTGACCGTTAAGCGAGCTGACATATAAAGCGGTTCCATTAAAAGTGAACTCTACAAATAGCTTTTTAGTGGTTCCGTTGATCGAAACTAGCTATAAGCGGCTCGATTGCGGAACCGGTCTTAAGAATGAACGTTTAGATTTGGAGCGATGACTGTCTAGGTACTAACTGGCTGTGGTTTCCTGGGTTCTATGAAGAATATGAAGAAAACAAAGAAGATGAAGAGCAGCGGCTGGTTGAGGAGCACGCCCAGGAACCCAAGTAGACCGATGAGGCCCCAGTACCAGTGTATTTTTAGTTCCATATTGCCTGCCAAACTAGTTTGCGTTTCGTTAATAGATGTGCGCATACAAAAGCCTTTATGATCACGTTCGTTCTGCGTTCTCACGCTGCTGTGTAAAGATACCGCAACGGCCAGTAACCGCACGGTGCCCCACGTGACAATTGGCGTGGCCATCTTGTCCGGCTCGGAGTGTCTGCATCTCGCTTCACATATCTGCTGGTATCCGCGCGCTTTTGTCCGTTGACACCAAATTCAAAGATCTCCGCCTCGCTGAGGCCGCTGACCAAAAGGGTTATATGAACGCCTTTTCATGAGCCGATAGTGGTTGTTGACATGGTTGTATTTATTGACGTAGAGGCGTGTGTGCAGTGTGGCACCTGTGCCGAAGAGTGTCCAGCCGCCGCTATCTTATTGGAAAGCGTGCCCGTGGTGAACGTCGAGGACTGCGTTAGTTGCGGTACCTGTGTCGACGTCTGCCCATCCGGAGCTATCGCGTTAGCGTGAGGAGAGTTATGTCAAAGCGAATACAAGTCGGCGTGCTTGGCGCCACCGGCGCAGTCGGACAGCGCTTCTGCCAACTCCTTGAGGCACACCCGTGGTTTGAGGTTGGCGCGGTCACTGCCTCTGAGCGGAGCGCTGGAAAGAGCTATGAGGACGCGGTCGATTGGCGTCTGAGCACACCAATACCCGACAACATAGGTGAACTTCGCGTCATACCGACTCGATCAGATGAGATGCCGAAAGACGTGCAACTGGTCTTTTCGTCCCTTCCGGCCGACATCGCGGAACGCGTCGAAGCGGATTACGCCCGCGACGGCTTTGGAGTCTCGAGCAACGCCGCCTCGTACAGGATGTTCGATGACGTGCCGCTCCTCATTCCCGAGGTCAACAAAGACCACGCGAAATTGATCACGATCCAGAAAGAGCAGCGCGGTTGGGGGGGTTTCATCGTCACCAATCCGAACTGTTCCACCATCATGCTCGTCATGACGCTCAAACCGCTCATGCAGCTCGGCCTCACCGACGTTAAGGTCGCGACGATGCAGGCGGTTTCCGGTGCGGGCTACACTGGCGTCTCTTCGATGGCCATCCTCGACAACGTCGTGCCCTACATCGGCGGAGAGGAGGAGAAGATGCAGACCGAGACACCAAAGATTCTAGGCGCCTTCAACGGCACGAAGGTCATCTACGCGAGCGTCACCGTCAGCGCGATCTGCAACCGCGTCCCGGTGATCGACGGACACACCGAATCGGTGTGGGTGGACGTCGACGCCTCCCCTGAGGAAGTGAAACTAGCTATGGCCTCGCTCCCGCCCCTGAAAGGGTTGCCTTCTGCTCCCGAACGGCCCGTAATCGTCAGAGAGGAGGACGATCGGCCGCAGCCTCGGCTTGATCGCGACGTCTACGACGGAATGAGCGTCACCGTCGGCAGGGTGAGGCGTGACGTCGTCAAGGGCATAAAGTATACGCTTGTGGGCCATAACACCGTTAGGGGGGCCGCCGGAGCTTCGATACTCAACGCAGAGATGCTCGCCGCTGAAGGATTCCTCAAATAGGGGTGAGTGCAGGCGCCGCCTGACGGACTCGATTTTTCCGAAAAGCCGTTGGGCGCACGAACCAAGAACCCGCTAAAAGTCGACCAGTATCGGCTTCTCGGATTCGCAGTGGGTTGTGGGGCTGGCTACGGCATTCCTGCGCTCTCGCGTCGTCCAAAGGGCGCTACGCCCGTATGATGGTCCCTACGTCGTGCCCTTCGAGTGCCTTAGTGACGTTGCCTCTGCCGAGGCCGTTCACGATTCTGATTGCTTTGACGTTAACGGCAAGTGGCAGCAGCTCTACGGCGGTGCGCTCAAGCACGAGGTCTTCAAGATTCATCTGAAGCAGCTCTTCTGCCGAGATCTCCGGTATGAGCTCCGCATCCGGATGTGCGCGAGGATCCTCGACGTACAGCCCGGTCACGTCTTTGACGAGAATACAGCTCTTCGCACCGAGCACGTCGGCCATAAGAAGCGCGCCCGTGTCGGTTCGGTGCGGCGGTATCCTCCCGATCTTTGGCGGGTGTTCGTACAGGCCGTAGGGGGGCGTGCCGTGGATGATCGGCAACACACCCAGGTGAAAGAGCATGGGCAAATCGAGCAGGTCTTCGCGTTTCACCCGGACGCCGTTGTACTTCGAAAAGAGAATAGCGAGCATAATGGCGTTCTGTTCACTCACCTTTCCCGCAAGCTCAGCAAGGATTCCTGTCGGCATGCCAAGATCGACGCCCAGATCGAGCACGTGGCGTACGCGCGCTCCTCCGCCCGTTACGATCAGAAGCTGGTTTGTACGGGACGCCTCGCCGATTTCGTCGACAAGCGGAAGGACGACCTCTTTCCCATAGTCGATCGTTCCGTGCCCGCCAAGCTTAATCACGTTGAGTTCAGGCAACATACGCAGTGACTCGCCTTTCGCAAGCCCCTCTAAGAACGCGCGTCGCACGAGGGTTTCGTCCCGCATACCTGAGTCCAATCCGAGTCTTTGTGGCATGAACGATCCTTCGACAGTTTCTTATAGCTGCAGAAGGATAACTGTTATTGTTAACAGTTGGTATACCAACTGTTTATCACGAACGAGGGAAAAGCTATGAAAATATACGTAAGAGAGCGACTAAAGGTAGGAAA
>JBAULJ010000017.1:0-14160 GCA_049578125.1 Halobacteriota archaeon | reverse complement strand
GTATACAATAAGAGCTGCGACGCCCCCCAGTCCCAGAACAAGCACGCTTCTAAACACACCCTTTGAGACACACCGAGGAATCCCTCTCAGCAGCGACCACAGCACGTAGTGCAGCCTGAGCGTATCGTAGACCCGTTTCGGCGCTTTCGCCCCTGTGTAGCGTAGGGGATGCACGTGGTGAGAGAAATAGTCTCCCGCGGCAAGGGCACGGGGTAGTGAAGAGAACGCCACGCTAAAGCCCCACGGAAAGCGGTCGTCACATTCGACCGCGTATGAAATAGGTCCTGCATTGCGATGGTACCAGTCAACGTCCCTTTTTCGTAGCTTCAGGGCGCCATAATCATCAACCCAGAGCACTGCATAAACTCTCTTTTTATCCATAATGCTTGGTGAAGAGCGTGGCATACAAATCGAGATGTTTCTGTGTAATATATTTCCAGTCATACTGCCGCCGTGCGCCCATTCGGTCCGCGATCCAAGCGTGCCTTGCACCAAGCACACGCATAACAGCGTGTGAGAGCGCTTCAACGTTGCGAGCTGGGACGATGATGCCGCCTCCAAACCGTTCGATGACCTCAGTGGATCGTGTGGCGACGATCGGTGTCCCGCACGCGAGCGCCTCAAGCTGGACGAGGCCTAAGCCTTCATATAGTGAGGGTAACACGAGAACATCCGCCGCGTTGTAATACAACGGCAGCACGCGCTGGTCAAGGTACCCACCTGTACCATTTTCAGGCACGGTCATAACGCTGCCTTCAATTTTGAACTGTTTGATCAACTCGATTAGTTTCGTCCTGTAAGAGCCCGCGCCGACGAGGATCAAAACGGCGTTCGGGCATTCCTTCAGTATGGACGGAAATGCCCGAATGAGGTAGTCTATACCCTTTATTGGAAGCATTGATCCGACGTAGAGAACGTACCGCTTAGCAGGATTGAGGTCAAGAATCTTTCTCGCTTTTGCTTGATCGATGTGAGTAAACATATCAAAATCAACGCCCATTGAAAGCCTTTGTATCTTCCCCGGTTCGACGAAGTGGGAGAGGTACTCCTCAACCTCCCGAGTCAATGTGAAGAAGCGATCGATTCGCGGTAGCGACACTCGCTCAAAAGGCCATTCCCCTCGCGCCGCGTAGAGCGCAGCGTAGCCAATCTTTTTGCCCAGGTCTTCGGATTGACGGGCGTGTAGCCGAGCGTCGCGATCCCCGTGATGTTGTACGACAATGGGCGCATGAGTGGCAACAACTGGCAGCAAGAACGCAGTGTAGTTGAAAATGCCGTGCACGGTAAACAGCGTCTGCCGCTGAGATTCCCGCTTTGCTTCGTGCAACAGAGCCTTTGAATACTCTCCGACATGCCTCAACCACGTAGCGGGGAAAAGCCGATAGGTTACACCCTCTCTCTCCCATCTTAGTGGTTTTTTGGCCTTTTTTTCTATAATCCAGCACTCAAACGTAAACTCATCTGAGGCGCGCTTTAAGTAGGCGGCAAGTGTGGCATTCCACCCTCCCCGATAAGGCGCATCGTCTGCTACATAGTGGTCACAAATCAGGTCGGGAAACATGATGGACAGCGAATTCGTGCCGACTTGAATCACTTTGCGTTCCATCGCTGAAACCTCACTTTCACGTCATCAAATTTAAATCTCTTGTTTGCCGGAAAACGCTGTTTTTGATAGTTGGGAAGGGGATAGAAGTCCTTTCTACGCGCTCTCGCTGCGCATGTGTTCTTGCCCTATGTTATCTTAGCGACGTGCAGGCTTCAGCTCAACGCAAAATCGGTCCCCGTGAGGGGCGGCACCGACTGGAGGTACTAACCGTTAAATACCATCGCAGTCGAAAAGCTGATGCCTTAGAAGGGGGAATAGCTGCCTCCATGGTGACATCGTGCGATTTTTCAGGGGGAACCGGCCCCAAACAGCGGATATGTGGTTGCCCACAACAGCCGTGAGGTTGCCGATCTCGTGTGGTCTGGTTTTGGTCTTTCTCGCGCTCCTCACCCTTTTTATCAAACCAGAGCACTATGAGGTCGACATCTTTACGGCCATACCATGGTTCTGGGTCCTAATTTTTGCCGCGGCGTCGATCTTTATCGCCTCTATCGTGTGGCAAGCCTACTGTGGAAACTATGGCTGGTTCGGCTTCTCCTTTTTTGGGCTCCTCTTGTGCAGTCTCAGCATCTTTAGTTTACCTGTATTGAGAGGCTACTTTTTGTACGGCGCAACCGATCCCAACGGACATTTAATATACACGAACAAGATATTGCAGACCGGGCATCTCAGCAATGATTTTTATCCGATAAGCCACATTATCGCTGCCGTCGTTGCCCAGATAACCACCTTGCCCCCTCAAGTATCCATGGGCCTCTTGGTTCCTGTGTTCTCCGCTCTTTTCTCTATATTTATCTACTGTCTTGCCCCCCTTGTCCTCGGTAAACGCGAGCGCGTTGCTATAGCGGCTGCCATTGGATTTCTGCCCTTTTTCACCTATTATCACATAGAGTTTTACCCCCACGGAATAGCGCTTCTTCTAACTTCGTTTGTATTCTATCTACTGTTTAAATCCTCGAATGATTTGCGATTCAGTGCATTGCTCGTGCTAGTACTACTGCTCGTCACCTTCACTCATCCAATCATCTCCATTATCGTCGTTGCTTCTCTGTTCTCCGTCGTTATTGCAGAAAGGATGTGCAGATCCCGGGGATTAGTGAAGGTACGTCATTTCTCCTGGATTACTGGTCTTATCGGTGGTGTGGTATGGTTCGGTTGGTGGACGTTAGCAGGCGCTATCGACAACTTTTCCCAGGTCATAGCGTGGCTAAGGGGTGAGACTGCTGCGATACCGAGGATAAATGAGCTTACGCCGGCGACAGGACAAGGTCTCGGATTTACTATCGCGCTTGCGTTGAAAATGTACAGCATTCCGTTAGTTTTTTTATTCATCGCTTTGGCGGGCGCGATCATCGTTTTGCGACGTTACTACAGGAGAGACAGTGAAACCGTCAACGCTTTTATTGTCACGTGTGTATTCGCCGTAAGCCTGGTTGCGTTCACCTTCACGTTTGCGAGCGGAGGGCTTACAACCATAGGAAGGTTGCTCGGAGCGAACGTAGGACTGTGGCCACTCCCGTTGCTCGCAGCCCTTCCGCTCGCAATGGTAAGCAAAAGAAAGGCCGGCGTTGTGCTAGTTAGTGCACTCATTGCGTCTTCATTCATCGCTGGCTCGTGCGCGACCTTTAGGTCCCCTTGGATTTCGCAAGCGAATCAACAGGTTACCTATCAGGAAAACGCAGCCTATCAATGGGATGAAATCTACGCGCAAAGGACGATAGCATACTCTGAAATTGCAACATCACTAGGTAAGATCCCTACTAAGGACTGGGAACTGGTTCCAACACAAGACATCCCACCACATTTTGGCTATGAAAATAACACGACACTTAAGGACGCCTTAGGCCGTGACACTCTGATACTTCTTGGCGAACAGCGACAGCGTGCCGTGGCCAACAACGCTGCATTGAGCGAAAGCACACTATCTGGAACGTGGGGCATCAGCGGCATTACAAATGACGATCTAAACAAGCTCCAGAACGACACTTCGGTTAACCAGATCTACGTGACTGGTGAAACCGAAATGCTTTGGATCACGTGATACGGCGAAGCACGATATCCTTCGCATGCGCTCGCGTGAGAACAAACGACTGCAAGTGCCTGTGATTGATTGAACGCCTCCACCACCTCTAGATTCCGAAATAACGGGTATTCATCATATCAAAGCTGGACTGGCTACAACATCTTTAATACTGTAAAAAACACACCTCTCAGCGTTAGCGCGAAAAGGGCGCTTTGAAGCGGTGACATGACTTCAGCGCACAAAGATAACCGCGAACGAGCTGTATTCAACTCCACATGGATACGCCTTGTAACGTGCAAATCCCATGAGGCACCGACATCACCAACACGCATGAGAACACACATACCGACCAATCCAACGCGCCGCTGGCCCTATGCTCATCGTGTACGTCGCGCGCTCGAAGAGCATTTTGACCTTACGATTGCGCTTAGCGTGACGATGATCACGCTTGCGTGCATAGTCGTGCCGTATCTCAACGTTACAATCATCCGCACGATAGTAAGTCTGATCTTTCTGCTCTTTGTGCCCGGCTACGTGTTTGCCGCAGCGTTCTTTCCGAAACGAGACGACATAAACAACGCCGAACGGGCAGCACTTTCAATTGGCCTCAGCATCGGCATCGTAGCGGTGACGGGTTTCAGCTTGAATTACACCCCCTGGGGAATTGGGCTCCAATCTGTTGCGCTCAGCTTGGCGATCGTCACCAGTGCATGTGCGTGGCTGGCGATCAAGCGTCGCGACGCTCTCGTAAAAAGCGCTCGTTTTACGGTGAGGTTTGCGGAGCTGCGCGACGCCATCACGATGCGTTTCCAGTCGGGAAGCCGACTTGATAGGATGCTCACCACGATTGCGATCGCATCGATTGCCCTCTCGTTGTGCGTTTTTGCCTACCTTGTTGCGACCCCGAGCAGTGAGCACTTCACGGAGCTGTACGTGCTGGGATCGTTTGGAAAAGCGAAAGACTATCCCACTGAATTCATCCTGGGTCAGACGAAGCCAATCGTTGCGGGCGTCATTAACAAGGAGCAAGGAGATGCGAGCTATGAGCTCGTCATCAGACTCAATGATAGCAAGGGAAATGCAACCACGCTTCACACCGAACAGATCACGTTGAGAGACGGACAAACCTGGGAGCAGCGCATACCCCTCACACCGGATAGAGCAGGAAACGACATGAAAATAGAGCTGTCGCTGTACAAACAACCAGACCTCGATACTCCTTACCGCGAAGCATATTTCTGGACGAACGTCACGCGCGTGTAGATCTATGTCAATCAGCGAACGGAAGTACCACACCGGAACTGCCCTTCAAGAGCGCGGCGGAATTGTGCACGGTCGATGGGCAGCACGCAAGGCGCGCGCTGCACTTGCAGCGACGTTTATGGTTAACGGAAAGAGTGAGTGAATGAATGAGTGGTGATGAGCGATGGAGATAACGCGTGCTCAGCGGTTTGCGTACGTCCTCACGTTGTTGGTCTTTCTAACTACTTTGGCACTGGTACTGCTTAACGTGTACGCGCTGGACGCCTTTCTCATCCTCTTAGTGATCGAATTTTTTATTGTGACCGAGCTGACGAGGCCCCGTTTTCTTGCAGCAGCGTGGAGAAGACACCTACCCATTTTTATAATGTTTTGCACCATACTCATTGGAGTTATCGTATACCTTCGTCTGAGCGCCCTGAGCGCTCTTCAGTGAGCGATGAGGCGAGCACACGATGTCTATGGTTACACATTTAGGAAAAATGGCAGCGCCCGTAGCGTGTATGGTGTGTGCGACACTCTTCATCATTGCCGCAGCGCAGCCCTCATCAGCAAGCTTTCCGTCTCAGGTTGACGTCCCAGCGTCCAGGGTAAGCTCTGGCTTTTATTTCCCCGAACAGCTCGAAATGTTTGATGGCTTGGCCACGTCTTCAGCTTCGATACTCCAGGCGATCAGCGCCCACAATTCCAGCACGGCAAACGCCAGTCTCGCCAACTACTCGAAATACGTGAATGCCTTGTTCACGTGGCAAGGCGAGCGAACGCAAGAGTACTCCATCCCTGGAAACCCCACCGTGCTCAGCGCCATGAGCGCCAGTCAGACGTTGTATGGCGATCTTGTCGCCAAATCGAAGCGCTTTGAGCAGCTTTCTGCAGGAGTGTCTGCGACAAACGCGACGAGTCAAAACTTCAATCAGTCGGCGCTCAACGCCCTTGAAATGAAGCGGCTTAACGGTGAGATCAAAGCACTCAGAGATCAAATCAATGCAACAAACGACGTGATTTATAGCCCTGCTGTTGAGGAAGCAGGCCTCGACATGACCGACTACTATGCGCCTGCCCAAGAATCGTTCGGGCGATATATCAACGCTCTTGATGACCGGGTGGCCACCGTAACAAACGCCACCTTTCACGATACGGTTACCACGGCGAACTTTAGCCAAAAGACCGGCCAGTATGCCGACGAAGTACAGCTACATGGTGCGGTCCGCGACGGCGAAACAGGGGTGGCTAACGGCACGGTGATGCTGCTGACAGGAACCGATCGGCCAGTCGGGACGACGCGGACAAACGCGACCGGCAACTACAACTATACGTTCCTCGTGGACAATATCCCTCCGGGCGCTAACCCGTTACGCGCGCACTACGAACCGACTGACCAACCGTACAAAGCGTCGAACAGCAGCGTCACCACCTTCACTGTGAAGAATGTCTCAGCCACCAACACGCTCAACGCGCAGGCGAGTTCCCCGCTCGGAAATAGCTTGACCTTCAACGGAATCGTTGCCACCAAGCAGGAACCGGTGAAAAACGGCACTGTCACGCTCTATCGCGATGGAGAAGTCATTGCACAAGCAGCGACGGATGCGAACGGCACATACCAACTGAGCTACCACGTGTCAAACGTCGAGTATCTCGGGTCGCTGCTGAGGCCGCACGGGTACACCTTCTACTCGGTATTCAATCCCGGTCCTCACCCCCTTGGCGAAGCCCAGAGCGACCCAATCACCGAGCCGGCGTCCGGAGCATACCTTGCTGCAGCGTTGACCTCCCGCACAGGGGGCGTTGCGGTCTTCACCGCCCTGCTTGTCGCAACGATCGCGGTGTACGTGCACCGTAAGAGGACTGCTGCACGCATGGCGATGACGCCGGACGTCACCACGACGGACGCTGGGGTTCTTCCACAAAGCGCGGTCGAAGAGGCGGTGCGGGTGGACCGTGAGACTGGAGCACCGGTCCGGGCAGCTCACCAGAATACTGAAGCCATCATAGGTCGAACACGGGGGCTTTCTGAAGCGGGCGAGGCCAATACGGCCATCATTACCGTTTACAATGGTGCCGTCAACCTCATAAGCAGCGCTGACATCGCTATCGGGAAGGCATCGTTGACGCACTGGGACAGATATGTCCTCGTTGAGAGGCGCACGCCGGCCATGCGTGACGCGCTTCACGACCTCACACTGCGCTACGAGTGGGCACGGTACAGTGGTCGAAGGATGACCGAACGAGATGTTGAGGCAGCGATCAGGGATCTCACAGCGATCGATGCGATTGTGCAAGGCGCAGAAGGTGAGGCGTGACGTGAAGCTCTTGTACGCCGTCGCGGCAGGACTTATCATCGTTGGTCTTGTGGTTGGTACACCGATCCTCAGCTCCTCAAAAGAGGATTTCAGCACCTACAACAGCGAATGGAACGGCTGTTCGCGCATAAAAGAGCTGAGCCACTCAGCTGAGAATCGGCCGGTGCGCGCTGTTTTTTCCACGAACGATCTCGTAGGCATGGATCGAGGTGTGCTCGTCATGCTCAACCCAAGCAATAGCGTGAGCACGACGGAAAACGACATCGTGAACGTCAAGACGTTCGTACAAAACGGTGGAGCTCTTCTCCTGTCCGCCGATACGAGCGATACGTCACCTCTGCTACAAGGATTGGGACTCAGCGATCGAGTCGGATTCGATAAGGGGCTTTTGCGTGACGACATGATGAATTGGGTCGACAGCGCGAATCCCCAGATAAGCACCTTCGCTCCGTCGACGATCACGACCGATGTGCATCGGGTCTACTTTAACTATGGCACGGTGTTAGATATCACGAACACGTCAGGCACTCCCGACATCACCGTCCTTGCAAAGAGTGGCCCTTCAAGCTATCTTAGCGCTGTGTATAATGGCCCCGCGGCACCATCAAACGGCAGCTCAGCGCCGAGGGGCGAAAAAGCAGTGCTTGCGAGCGTGGAGTACGGCAAGGGCACCGTCGTGCTGTGTTCAGATCCGAGCGTGTTCATTAATGGCATGCTCGATAAGGGCGATAACAAGAGGCTTTACGAGAACATCGTCGCAAACCTTACCCGCGACGATGCGACGGTTCCCATTATCTTTGACGAATCACATCGAGCGCAGCAGCCGGTGGGAAGCCTCATATATAGTCAGCTCATATCAAGCGATGCGGCCAAATACGCCTTTGTGCTCGGTGCATTAGGGCTCTTCTTAACAGGAATGGCAGGAGTGAGACTGACACGACGAACTCGACTCGATCACGTCGATCAGGTCGAAGCGCCGCTCGACGAAGCGACCATCATCGATGATATTGCGGAGCGCCACCCTCGATGGAACCGGGCCCTTCTCAAAGAACTCCTCAATAATCTGCGACTCAACCAAAAACGGAGGCATCCGTGATAGACGACAACAGTGAAACACGACCCTACTATACTTCAGACGACGCACGCCTCGTGAAAGACACGGCACGACGCGTGAGAGACGAGCTCCACCGCTTCATCGTGGGGAAAGATGATCTGATCGAAAAGCTGCTTATATGCCTGCTGGCCGAGGGTCATATCTTGCTCGTGGGGAATCCGGGAGTAGCGAAGACGACTACCGCTAAGCTCTTCGCACAGTCGCTAGGATGCGCTGTCAATCGACAGCAGTTCACACCCGAAGTCCTTCCTTCGGATATCCTCGGCAGTTATGCGTACGATCAAAGAACGAGCGAGTTCTATCTTCGGAAAGGCGGGATCTTTTCGAACATCGTGATAGTCGACGAGGTCAATCGCGCCACACCGCGAACGCAGGCAGCCCTCCTCGAGAGCATGGAAGAGAAGAGCGTGACAATTGAAGGGAACACGTTTGAACTCGAACTGCCGTTTATGGTGGTTGCCACAGAATCTGCGATTCAACACGAGGGGACGTATCCGCTTCCGACCGTGCAGCTCGATCGATTTGCGATGCGGGTGATGGTTGAGTACCCGACACCAGACGACGAGCGGCAGCTTCTTACCTCGTGGGGTCAGAACGCGTTTAAGGCGGAGCCGGTAACTGATAGGGCAACGGTGCTCCACATGATTAACGTTGTGCGACAAGTCTACGTCGATGCGACGGTGATAGATTACATCACCGAGCTCGTAGCGCGGACGAGAACCGACCCGAACCTCAGCATGCCTGCGAGTCCGCGTGCATCGCTTAACTTGCTTGCGGGCTCGCGCGCGTTGGCAGCGATACGAGGCAGAGACTACGTTATCCCAGACGACGTCAGACATATTGTGTATCCCGTGCTCGACCATCGCCTTGTGGTCGCCAAGGAATCCGAGTTTAGTGGCATCACGGGCAGCAGTATTATCGATCGTCTGGTGGACGAGGTACCGGTGAGCCGCATAGAGGAATGAACGCCAAGCAACGAACGTACGTCCTTCTTGTTCTCGCGGTACTATTCGCCCTTGTAGGCGCCATCCTGGACCTGTGGTTTTATGCTGTAGGCGGGATAGCCACCGGGATATACGTTGTTGCACGCCTGTTTGCATTTCGTTCGACCATCCGACAGCTCAACGTCCGGGTTGAGAGAGACGCGCGTCGCGAGACGCAGGGGAAGGACAGCCGCATTAAGGTGTGCACCACCCTCCGCTCAAACATGAACCTCACTGGGTTCTTCACCGATATCATCCCCGAAGACTTTGTGTGCGTCGATGGCGCCCACGTACTGCGCCTATCACTTAACGCGGACGAACGCGTGGAAGTACGTTATGAGCTTGTAGGGCTCCGAGATATCGATCTACGAATCCGCCGGGCGATGTTCACGTTTGAAACAGATCTGTTCGTGCACACGTTTCACATGACGACAGACCCTCTTGAAGTGAAGCGCCCGCACCCGAACCTGGCGGGAGGGATATCAGCGACAAGCTGGCGGTCAGGAAGAACGCCCCCGGGCGAGCCCTCGTCCGATGCACACTCGAGCCAGCTACCGGGCTTTGGATTTGAGCTCTCTCATGTGCGGCCCTACGTGCACGATGATCCAGGGAACCGCATCGCCTGGAAAACATCTGCAAGGCTTGGCACCCTGATGAGCAACGTCTTCTTTGCCGAAAGCGAAGCGGATGCGATTGAACACGGGGCGCCGATCACCGTGATCGTCGACCAGAGTGGTGGAATGGATGGCCTGGATGAGAGTCACCTCGCACGTGACGTTGCCCAACAGATAGTCGAGTACGTAGTGCGCTTTGCGGCAGATAACGACAGTCGTGTTAGCTTGACGAGCTACGATGACGAGAACGTCTCCTCTCTGGCCGTCGGTGAAACGCCGTCACGCGTGTTACAAAACGTGTCATCATCGCTCGAACGATCCCGCTTAGAACCGCTGCGAACGCCTGTGCGAGGGAGGCGCGGGATAACGAACGCTGAAGTTGTACGCTTTGAACAACAGTATTCTCAAAGAGAGGTCCACGGGCGGAGTCGCTTACGAGACGTAATTTTCTATCTGTACGCACGCAACGAGGCATACCTCAATGAACTGCAGCAAGCGTCCGCTTACAGAGCGGTCGCAGAGTCACTGCCGCCCGCTATGCAGCCCTCCGTGCTGATACTCATCTCAGACCTGCGAGACGATATGGACCCGCTCATAGAGGGGATGCGGCTGGCGTCTTCGCACGGATCACGGGTGTACTTGATTACATTGTTTTCAAAGCTCTATGAGCATGTCGATGACGCACTTATCGCTTCTGAAGAGTTCTACAGCGATTATGAACGCTATAAAGCGCAGCTGAGCAAGGCTGCTCGTACTGACGGAGTAAAAGTGATCGAAGCACCGTCCGTTGAGAGTCTTCGCTTGGCTTTCGAGCAAGGAGCACTCGGTTGATATGCGTATACCGTTCACCACAGACATGAACGCATGGCTCATCGTGGGGGCCACCGTCGGTTTAGTCGCGCTCGATCTTCACGCGCCCAGTGTGGAAACGAGCATCGCTGCGATAGCGCTGGCGATAGCCGTGATTCTCTATCTGAGCGGGCGCCGCTTTGCGGATGTTGAGCTCTTTATTTTCGTGCTCGCTGAGATAAGTCCTATAAGCTTGCACGCAAGTCTACCTGTGACGCTCCTCTATCAAACGCTAAGCATAACACTTCTGCTTGCGCTGTGTGTGCCGCTTCACGGCTCAAGTAATGTTAAGATGCACACGAACGCTGCGCTCAAAACACTGGCAGTTGCCACGATACCTTTTCTCATCTTTTCGATCACCCTCTTCACGAGGATAGCAGGGTACAGCACCACCCAGTTGCTTTCCTTCTCTGCCCTCGCGTTTCTTGCAGCGGTCTTTGGACTAGTGACTATGGCGGAGCGTAATCGCGCTTCAGGAAGTGCGGAGTGATACCTATGGACGCGGAAAAAGACGTAGCCATTTATCGACTTAAAAGCAAGGTTTACGAACTCGAATCCGAAAACAAGAGGTACAAGAAGAACAGTGAACTTGCCCGAAAACATGAGTTTCGCATCACCGGAATCATCTTCCTTATTATTGGCGCAGCATTCTCGCTTGCAGCGTACCCTTCATTTTCGTATTCAACAATGGCCAACGTCTTGCTCATGGTCGGCGTTGGTTCGCTCTTCCTCGGCGGCATCATCGTTTCGCTCAACTCTGAGCGGTTTATAAGCCAGAACGTCGCTAAGCACCTCAATTTAAGCAGCCTGCTCGTTCTCGATGTCTTCTTGAGGGATCTGCGACTCACCTATAAGGGGCTCTATATCCCGCCATCTAAGACCAGCGGCGTTATAAAAATATTCATACCGCTTGAGAAAGCGTACGTGCTTCCGGATGAGGCACTCCTCAGAGAAGATCGAGCATTCTTGGTCGGCCTTCCGAGTCTTGCACAGGAAGGAGTCCTCCTCGAGCCACTCGGCTACCATTTATTCAAGTACGCGGAGAAAGAGCTAAAAGCGAAATGGGAGGAAGTGAGGGCTACCTCAAATACCAAGGACGCGGCCAGCGAAAAACGTTCGTCGATTACGCCCGTCGAGAGCATACTGCGCGACACGCTCGTAGATGGGCTCGAACTGGCTGATAGCGTTACGGTGTCGCACAACGATGACGTCTTGCACGTGCGATTGCACGATACCCCGTACATTGCTACCTGTAACTCGATTATGCAGGAAGCGCCGCACGTTTGCAGACAAATCGGCTGCCCACTATGCAGCTTGGTAGCGTGTATCTATACAGATTATATGGACAGAGAAGTTACAATCGAGAGTGTTGACAGTGTAAAGGGTGACATCATCATCGTTTGTAGTGCTGTGTAGGCCTGTTGTGGTCGCCTTGCGTGTCTCTTCTTGTGTATCTACGGCGCTAAGCCACGTGGCAAGACTTGTATGGTTGTGCGACGTTGCTGAGCTCGTCCGTGCGCATGAACATCTCGACTGGGAGCGGGTTATAATAAAATCAGAGGTATCACAGAGCAAGAAGGCGCTGCTCGTCAGTATGGTAATGGCTCAGGAAGTGCTGCACGCCCCCGTGCCCGCACGCGTGCTTGATCAAGCGCGAGCAAGCCTATCGATCGTTCATACAGCAGCAAGACTGCAGAGCAAGCTGTTTCACATAGAATATGACCCTCGACTACAAACCCTCGATGAAGTCGTGAATAACGTACGCATGCAGGATCGCGCCACGGGCGTGCCGCAATTGGGGCGGTCTCATTTCTCACTAAGCCAAATTTGGACGATTATACAGCGCTCTGCCTACCGATAGCGTGCTACCGGCTCTACTATGTACTTCGTCCCGCTATGCTGCTTCACAGATACGTCCCATCGCTTTGTCAAAAGCTCGTGACTCATTGATTATAACCGAATTAAAAACCTCCTAAACAGACGCTCGTTCGCTTTGGGGGGAACTTGTTATAGGCTAAGGCCATCACGAGCGGTGGATCCGATGCGTAAACGAGTTTCACCGCATCCGCATTCGTTGGCAATGAAAAGAGCACGTAGAGATCACGTGAAAACCCTGCGCTGAGCGTGCGATTTTTCAGCGCGCTCGCACTGCAGCCGGTATCGCAGACCGCGTAATTAATAGCGACACGGTTAGAAACTACATAAAGCGTGTTTGTCGGCGCTGAGGTAAGCTTTTGCCGCGTGTCAAGGTTCGTTCGCACTTTCGCATCTAAGCGAGGAGCACGGCTATTACGCCAGAGAGAAAGACGCCGTCAAAGGTCCCGGCCCCCCCAATTGAAGCAATTGGTGCTCCGATTTTTTTGATAGCACCCAAATTCGTTAAATCGGCCCCGATGAGAGTACCGAGCACTCCACACACATAGGCCAGGGCAAAGGCGTTATCGACGCTTGGAAACTGCGCCAAAACGACAATCGTGTAAACGGCCGCGATGATTGGGGAGACGAGCGCGGGGGAGACTATCCCAACTCCCATTACAGGTCTCGATATAAGGTGGGAAATGACTGCGACAAGAGTCACCCCGACGATCGCAAAGCCGAAAACACCCGGGAATTGCCATAGGAGATAAACCGAGACAATCGACGGAATGAGGGCGCCACCGACATTGACAGCAACGACCGTTTTTCGCGAGCCCACGGCGGCTGCCGGCACACGATAGGTCATGCCAAAAACGGTGACGTACGTGTCCGTCATAACGGGCTCGCGAGATTCGAAGGCGAATAACGGTATGTTGATAAAGCTCCCGACAAGCACCGCGAGAAGCAACAGGATAATGGCTTGTGCAGAAAACCCGATACGACCTAAAGCCACTCCGATCAACCCAAGGAAGATGAAAATGAAGAGTGTGATGAGGATAAAAATGATGAATACCGTGATGACCCTTGAAAATGGGCTATAAACGTACCGTCGCTGATCTGCCACCACGTCTGCCTCATCAAGCGTCATGCATACATAACAGAGAAGGCTAAAATCCAGCTGCTAAATGTAATCGGTAATAGTTATAGGTTTTTCACGCTTTAGCGAAGAGCATCCGCGGAGTGCTATCGTCACTGTGTCGTGGGAAATGCCGCCGCAATTCGAGAACTACTCAAGGGTACTCTTTCACTTCGCGCGTGCACCCCCATGTCTTAATGTGCAACGATATCGCTTAAGTAAGCAGAGTTCCTGCAACCAAGTACGCAACCAGCCATCGTTTCGCAGCTGGCCTCGCAAGAAAAGCAACAAAGGTCTTAATGGGGCAGCTCCGATGTCAGCAAGATCACTTCTAGAGAAGGAGAAGAGAAGACCAGACGGCAGGTCCTAAAAATATTGCGGCGACCACAATTGCGATCAGGACCCATTCGCCGTCGACT
>JBAULJ010000016.1:0-1548 GCA_049578125.1 Halobacteriota archaeon | reverse complement strand
CCGTTACCGTTAGAGATCGACTGGCGTTACGAACGTGCCATCGACTCGGGGCGGATCCGATGCTTGTGCACGTTGTCGCCAGCCGTAATGCTCGACTGCGCTTCGCAGCGATGCCAACGTCGGCAGCCGTATGCACTCATTCCCGGACAAGCAACGTGCTCGCACCATACAATATCCCAGCTGCGACCACAAATACGCCGACGTAAGCAACAAGCGCTTGGCTTGGAGTGGTCGCGCTTAGCGCGTTATTTGCTATGTAGATGAGGAGGATGCCGGCCATCACGACTATTGCAGCCACAAGAAGCCCTCTACGCCCTTGACGCAAGCGGGCACCCCAATCTTTTGTTTTGTCCATTTCGTGTTGTGTCCTGCGTTCGCGAAGTTTTGCGTTTGGTTACGCACAGCGCGCGCGAAATCTTAGGTCCTGAAGGACGTGTGTCGCGGACGCCAAAAGAAGAATAAGTACGAAAATAGGCGCTCCCTGAATCTCATTCTTGTGATCAACAAGCGCGGCTAGTTTTGTAGACGGTCCACTACCAAGACCACCCAGCGTAAGACTCGTTTTGCAGCATCCCTCCGGTGAGTCAAAGAGCGGTTAGATCATTTGCAGCAAGACCCGTGCTTCATTACAGCCTTTCTGAGACAAGGAACCAACAGCGCAACGTGTATCACTATGGTAAGCGCCAGTAGGACGACATGTATCATTACCATAGCGAGACCAAATAGCAACAACAGCTTTGAAAACCCTAGTTTACAGAACATCGTTCGCCTCACGCACATTCGCGCGTCGTTTACTTTAAGAGAGCACACTCAAAGATAAACGTTTGCGTGGCTGCGCTTCGATGTTGCCTCGCGCTACTCTGCGTCCGTGATTATTCGGAAGCTGAAGCGACAGCGCGCCCGGAAACCCCAAGAAACTCACTCTTCTTGCTTCTTCCCCTCAACCGATTCTTTCAAGCTCTGCATCTCTGCTCGCATCCCTTTGAGCTCGGCGAGGTCAGCCTTGATTTCGTCCGTGCTGTCCTCCAATATCGAGAGCTTTTCTAAGCGCTTCTCGATTGCGCTCAGTTGAGCGATGACGCTTCCGATCGTCTCTTTGCTTGCTTTGGTGACTTCTTCCCGTTCGGCCCTGAACTTCTCAAGGAGGGCCGTCGTGGTGGTGGCCGTCACGAGGCTAGCAAAGAGGATGGCAGAGATCATTGCGATGACCCCGATAATCCTGCCAAGCCCTGTGTAAGGCACCACGTCCCCGTAGCCGACGGTCATTATGGTGACGATCATGTACCACAGCGCGTCGTTCGCACTGGTCACGTTCGGATTCACGCCCGATTCGATTGAAAAGAAGAGGGCAGAGCCGACGATGATGACCAGCAAGTAAACGGCTAAGCCGTAGATGAGTCGCGTCTTTTCGGCGAATGCGAGGACTTCTTTTTCTATTCGTCGCGAGAACCTGAGGAGGGCGACGATTCGGACGAGTCGTAGAAGCTTGAAGACCAGGGTAAGCGGCAGAACGACGCCGAACGAAACAAGGGCAAGATAGTCAAAAGG
>JBAULJ010000015.1:0-13499 GCA_049578125.1 Halobacteriota archaeon | reverse complement strand
GTAGTAGGTGCTTTCAAGGCTTTCAGACTGACGTATGACCACGCGTTTGACGCCGTCGAGTTTTATACGGGATTGAACGATGGGGAGTATAAACTCGTCTTCTGCGCCGTCAGAGACGATGATGACGCTAGTTGCGTTAACCGTGCTGAGGACACGGTCAAGCTGTTCGGAGAGGATCTGGTCTGATTTTAAGCCGACGTCCTCGTTGCCTGATATGGACGCGAGTTCAGCTTCGACTCCTTGTGACTTTAAGCCGTCATAAACGCGGATGCCTTCAAAAATGGCGTTTACGTCAGAATCTTCTGGGTCAGTCAGTCCGAGCTGTAACGCCGCGTTGAGGTTGTCAGCCCGACCAATAATCGGACCTGGAAGGTGCGCTTTTGACCCCAGATCATTGTCACGATCAATGCACAAGACCAGTTTCATTCTTGCCTGCAAGGAGTTCGAAGCCTATAGGAGGCCGGAGCGCTGGAGAAGGAGGAGATCATCTGTCTCGAGTTTTTGCCCGTCTTTAAACATTGCGTAAACCTCCTCTGCTCGCTTAAGCACGTCGACCTTCTCGCGGGATTCGCGAGCCTCTTTGGTCCGCTTTTTGAGACTCGATATGATCTTGTCGTAGTCTCTTAATTCCTTTTCCATTTTGATGTACTTCTGATGCTGTTCGTCAGCGCTCTCTTGTGCGCGCACAAACTCTTTGTGGGCGATGTCCGCTTCGGCACGTACCTTATCTGCTCCCTTGAAGCATTTGAGCATCTTTTCGTGGCATTCCTGCGCACGGTCTGCGTTATCCGTAAGCTGCTTGTGAAATTCGCTTGCTTCTTCCCGGAGTTGCCGTGCCTTTTCCAACGCTTCCTTGAGTTCAGTGTTGTTTTCAAGCTCGCCCCGCTTCTTTCTGTACTCCTCCCAGAGGTGTGCGATATGATCTACAAGCTCGCGCTCTTTTTCCGTGCTTACAACTTCCGTCTGCTGCCTAAATTCAAGATGGTCAATTTCGCGCTTAAGCTCGCTTAGCGAAAGCCCGCCTGCGACTCTAAACTTTCTCTTAATTTGGTCCGCTTTCGCGAGAAGGTTGTTCGCCGACTCATTAAGGCTGTCCCGCTTTTCCTTGTTCTCTGAAACGAGTTTGTTGAACTCATCTCGCTTGTCTTTGGACTGCTGTGCGCTGTCTATCAATGCTCGGGTCTTCGTGTTCAACTCGTCACGTCTCGTGGCGAACTGACTTGCTTCTGCGTTAAGCCGGTTACGCTCAAGCTTCGAGACGTCGGCTTCCTTTTTTAGCAAGGCTTTCTTTTCCTGTAACTCTTTCAGCATGCGCTCCTCTCTTGAATATCGGCAGTATCAGGGTGAGATCCTTTTTCATAACGATAATGTCTGCAATATCGTACAGAATTGGACTCGCGTTAAATGCTATGGAAAACCCGGCAGCTTCAAACATTGAGATGTCGTTTGCCCCATCTCCGATCACGATGCAGTCCTCTGGGCGTATCCCCTCCCTCTCAGCAATCGCCTCGAGTGCCTCCTTTTTGGAGTTTTGGCGTACGAGCGGTCCGACAACCTCTCCTGTCAAAACTCCGTCCTTTATGATGAGCTCATTGGCGATCAGACAGTCAATTTCGAGCTCTTGAGCCACCCTGCGGGCAACGATGGTAAACCCTCCAGAAACCATTGCGATCTTGTACTCTTTCTTGAGCCCCCGTATGAGCTCTTTGGCCCCTTTCATGAGAGGGATGTCTAAGGCTACTTTATTGACCTCCGCTACCTTCAGACCTTTCAAGAGCTTTACGCGTGCTCTTAAGGCCTCTTCAAAATCCATTTCCCCCCTCATAGCGCGCTTTGTGAGCGCCACCACAAGGTCTCCGACATTGGCCGCCTTCGCCAATTCATCGATTGTTTCGCCATCGATGAGCGTGCCGTCCATATCGAAAACGATCAGTATTGCACTTCCATTGCAAAATAATCTACCAAGCGGGGAATTGATAAGCCCCAAGCTCATGGCTGAAGCAGTATTCTACCTCCTGGTAGTTACTTTTAAACTCTACCACATCTTTTTTAACCTTTTCGGGTGCTTCGCCGTTAAGTACGCGTGCGACAAGTCCCGCTACAACTTTCATCTCCGACTCTTTCATTCCTAGTCGTGTCAGCTCTTGCGTTCCAAATCGAATCCCTGAAGGATTTTCTGGAGCATTATGATCGTCCCAAGGTAACAGATTCTTGTTGGCGATGATGTTCGCCTCTTCGAGAGCAACCGCCAAAGCACTTGCGCGCCCTACGTCCAGTACGATCTGATGAGACTCTGTGAATTCTTTGTCAGGACACAGCACGTTGAACCCGTGATTGTAGAGCGCCGCACCGAGCGTCTTAGCATTCTCGATCGTCTGCTGCGCGTACGCTTTCCCGAATTCAAGCATTTCCACGAGTGTGACCGCTAGACCCGCAACGTGATGCAGGTGGTGGTTGCTGACGGTTCCCGGAAACACTGCGTCATCGATCGCGTCGGCCAGTGCGCGCGTCGAAAAAATTATACCGCCTTGAGGCCCAGGAAACGTCTTATGCGTTGAACCGGTCATCACATCAACTCCCTCGTCGAGAGGGTCCTGGAACTGCTCGCCTGCAATGAGGCCGAGCACGTGCGCGGAATCGTACACGATTGCGGCGCCGACTTCACGTGCGGCATCGCACGCTTCTTTGACCGGGTGTGGGAAGAGAAACAAGCTCGCTCCAAAGAGCACGATTTTTGGCTTCTTTTCATAAATCGTCGTGACCATCGCATCGCTGTCGATATTCATCTCTTCGTAGTCGAAGGGATGTTTGACAATTCTAAGGTGACGAATGCCCGGACCGGACTTCGTCCCGTGGCTTATGTGACCACCGTGAGAGGTGTCAAGTGCCATTAACGCATCATTTCGGTTTGAAAGGGCAAAAAAAGCAGCAATATTCGCGTTTACGCCCGAGACGGGTTGCACGTTCACGTGTTCAGCCCTGAACAGTTTGAGGGCTAGGTCGATGGCGTATTGCTCGACCTCGTCGATATACTTAACCCCTTGGTAGTACCGGTGGCCAACCTTACCTTCGGCGTATCGATGGCCGAAATCGGTTGCCAAAAGCTGACGCACTGCAGGACTCGTGATATTCTCACTCGCGATCAGAGGGAGGGATTCGCTGAACCACTTGTGATGAGCCCTCACCGATCGCGTTACGTCCTCCACGTCCATAGCATCTAGAGATTATGCGTGCCTATGATAAACCTTTCTCAGCTAGGCAACCCACAGCACTATCGAATTCGATTTTAAAGACGTCAAAAGACGTTACTATTTATATCCCGCATTTGACATGTACGCTGCAGAAGTCAGGCTCGAAAGCTCCAAGGTGTTCGCGATGAAACCTTTTCGCAAATCTCTGCTTATCTTTCTTGCGGCCGCAGTGCTGCTCGTCGTCGTTTATAGCTTTGTCTTCCTCTTCGTAATGGCCAGTGCTGAGGGTAGGTCTTACACGATAGTTGACGCCGTCTACTGGGTAATCGCGACGATGACCACGCAAGGTCTAGGGGACATCGTCTTTGTGAGCACCGCTGGCAGGATGTTTGCAGTGCTTGTAATGCTGACCGGAATCATCCTCTTCTTTGCAATCCTGATCCCTCTCGTCGTCACGCCCGTGCTGCAGAGCGTTCGGGGATCGGTGCCGACGAAGTCGAAAGCCCAGGATCACGTTTTGATCGTGGGCTATAACTCTATGGTAGAAGCGATTATCGACGATTTTGAAGAGCGTGGTTTACCGTACCTCGTTGTTCACGATGACAGGGAAGTGGTTGAGGCCCTGGTCGAACGAAAGATCCCGTGCATATTTGGGGATCCCGGTGATGAAGTGACCCTGCGAAACGCTCAGATAGAGCGCGCAAATAAGGTCGTTCTAAATCAGAGCGATGAGAAGAATGCCATTGTCGCGCTGGCTGCAAAGAAGCTTACGCGAGCCGATATCATTGGTCTCGTTGAGGACATGTCGAATGCCGTATACTTGCTCTATGCGGGTGCTGACAAAGTCGTATCGCCTAAACAGCTCCTTGGCATCGATATTGGCCACAAGGCCGCGATGCCTATAACGCACCGGCTTGTAGGCACAACTCCCCTGATTGGCTCTTTGCGGATTTTTGAGCTTCCGATTCTTGGAGAAAGTGGCATCAACGGGTTATCGATCGAAGACGCTAAGATACGTGAACGAACCGGTGCGACAGTCATAGGCATGTGGAAGCGCGCAAAACTCAGCTTTAATCCATCGGCATCTGAAATCATCACGGACACCACAGTGCTCTTGCTCATCGGCACAAAAAAACAACTCGACGCGGCAAAGGAACTCTCAATGTGTCGGCTTGATGGCACGTACTGCGCGATCAGGGGGCACTATATCGTCGCAGGGTACGGCGACGTCGGAAAACGGGTATCCAAGGTGTTGCGGTCAAACGGTATTGAACACATTATCATCGATAAGCACCAAGGTGACGTGGTTGGAAGCTCCGCCGATATGACAATCCTTAGGCAAGCAGGGATTACCGAAGCATCTACACTTCTCGTCACGGTCAATAATGACCTGGATGCAATCTATACAACTTTAGTCGCACGAAAACTTAACCCTCAGATTGACATTATCTGTCGTGCAGTGCGCCCACAAGCAGTTGAAAAGTTGTATCAGGCGGGGGCAGACTATGTAGTGTCCCAGTCCGTTGTAGCTGGCCAAGTCTTGCTGAAATTTGTCGAACCCCGGCCGCGTGGCACGCAACTGCGGGAGATCCTGCTCTCAGAGGACATGAAGGTTGTTGAATATCCTCCTGGTCCGTCACTCGTAGGCAGAAGCCTTGAGGACCTTAAGATACGATCACGCACCGGGTGCACCGTTATCGCTGTCACTGCCAGTGGAGCAACCATACCAAACCCCGATCCGCATCAAGTTATCCCCGAAGACTCTTTTCTCACCGTCATCGGTACGCGAGAACAGATACGTGAATTCAAGCGTGTCTTCGGATAGCTCTTTTGTGGGCTCTATCGCAACGCTTGCTCAGCGCCCTTACTAAACAAAGCCGCTTGCTGAATACAGACTCAGACCTAGGGTCTGTCTGTATCCTGCCGTGAGGAAATGGGTCAACCTGAACTGTTCACCTAATCGCACGCTAGTGACGTCGCAACCACCCAGCGACGAAGGATATCACAAACAGTATGACGAATATTGCCACCACAAGCAGAGCTGCGCTCTGTGCGATTCCAGATAGCCAAGTCAGTCCGAGCACGCCCGCAATAATTGCAATTATAATAAAAATAATTGCCCAGTAGATTAAAGAGCCACGCCAAGCCATCGTTCCACCTCCACTGTTAAATCTCCGAAATTGTATATAAGGCTTGTCTTATCGCTCGTTTGTCAAACGACCGTGCAAGAAGCGAAGAATAGAAGATTGGCCCGCGGCTTATGGCACAAGCGGTGCCCCGTAACTGAACTCTTCAAACTCGAGGACATACTCCCACAACATCTGATCTGTGCAAGAAGCTGTGAATGACGCGCTGTTTTGAGAGAGGGAGAACTCTTTGATTTCTGCTACCACCTCGCGATCGCATTTGCCGCAGTTATGCGGTCCCCGCCGTGTGCCTCCTCCAACGGGATCGCAGATGACAGTAGCAGTCTCGTGCGTCCGCTTTAGGACTTCCACTGCGGACCACAACCACGGGGACCTATAGAGGCCCTTCTTCCAAAGCGCCTCGACCAAGGTGCCTTTTTGCACGTTGCACAAGTTTAACGAGATTGTGTCTGCGTGCGGGGCAGCGTCGCGAACGGATTGTAGGGCGTCTTCCAAGGCTTCCCGTTCCGTCAGAAAAGGTGGCTTGAGCAGCAGGTAGGCCTTAACAGTGAAGCCGGTAGCGTGCGCGGCTTCAGATGCCCTGACAAAATCACGAAACGAAAATCCTTTGTTGACGTAGTTGTTTCGGATACAGTCATTCGACGTTTCAAGACCAATTGCAACTTCAATGTGTTCGTTGATTCTAGAAATATCATCGCAGATCTCAGACGTGACGAATTCTGGTCGACTCTCAACGATAACCTTCGGCGTGCCCCTCAAATCAGACAGGATGGCATCTCGCACGTCGGTCGGCACCTCGCCTTGATCAAGAAAACTGCCTGAGGTGAATATTTTTACGATCTTAAACGCCTTGCCGTAATGGGCAAGTACTTCGTGGAATTGCTTTTGAATGTCGGAGGCTTGCACATCAGGATTCGAGTCGATGATGTAGCCGCACATGGTACAGCCATCGTGACGGGCCCAAGAGCAACCTTTGGTCGTAAGAACCACAGTAAGCGAAGGCACGATGTCGCTGTTAAGCAGATCCAAGCCGGTCCAGGCAAATCGCTCATTGCTACGTGCGCGGCGGCGGCTCGTCTCTCGTCCAGATTTTCGGGGCACGCGCTTACGAGCCCCATACTGTTTTTTCATCGCGACTCCACGTGCCGTACAGCAACAGCGCCACCTCTTTTTGACGCTTGCATCTCCCAACCGCTCATCAGAGCTCTTCCGACGGCAATGACGCGATCGTTCACTACGATTACCTCATCGAAAGGCCGTATGCCTGGGTCGGCATTGAGCACACCGATCGCAAAAACCGTTCCTTTTGGTTCAAAGTCATCGATTTGCACGCAATACCTACCCCCACTTGCGCGCAGGTACCGTCGAGCGCCTTCGATCGTCAGGGCAATGGTCTGGTACCTGCCGGTGATAGTTGCAATGCGCCGTCCGCGATCCGAGGCATAGTAGGTCGGAAAAAGCCCGCGGATTTTTGGAATCTCTGGAAAGATAGCCTCTGACGCACGCGGGCCAAATTGAAAATCAGCGAGATCCCGTATGTAATCAAACCGCAAATCGCGCCGCGCAGGAGAACACGCGTCAATATGCTCGTGCGCGACCGCGCGCAAGCGCTCGAGGGACGCGGAGCTGAGGATGTTTTCATCGTTGACGGTATGAACTACGTTGATTCCCAGTGGCGCAGCGGCAGCATCACAGATCTGTCGATAGGGACCACTCACGTGTGCAACGACGCTTTCAAAGGCATTGGCCGAAAGGTATTGAGTGAGGCGCTCGATCACCCACTCTCTCTCGTCGCACGTCCATGTGCCGGTGACCGGTATGTCGTAGTTGCTTGCAGGGTACATAATCTCGAGGCTGCGTGGAACAACGCCGATAGGCGACGTGATTATGGCCTCGTTAAGATACTGGCGCAGCTTATCGAGATGTGCAAGGATAATCCTGTGAGACCGCGAGCGAGAGTACGGTTTTCGCGCAGAACACGGAAGCAGAAGGAGGATGCCGTATCTTCTCCGAAGGCGCTCGATGACGCGCTCGCTAAACCGGCGTATGTCCGGCCTGTTGAGAGATTCTTGAGAACACGCGAGCAGTGTGGCCGTCCGCACGATCGGCGATCGCCGCTCAAAGTAATCGTACTCATCGTCGAGCAATCGCAAAAGCGCCGTTAGTGTGGGAGCTGCCCTACATCTTCCCTCCACAAGCTCCCGTAGAGTCCCGCGTTCGACATTCTCGGCTATCTTGTTGAGCTCTGCTTTGAGGGCTTTTTTGTTGTGGTCAGATGCTAACGCCACCCTGTGCTCGAACGAGAGTTCTGTCACGTTGGCGCCATTGCAGGCGCCGCAAAAACAGGGCCTACGCGAAACCGCGTCAAAACGCCGCTCGCCGTCGGCATCGAGAAAGTACCCTTCGCGTGCCTTGACCTCTGCCATAACGGAATCAACGAGATCAACGCCCGCGTATACCAGCAAGCTCACGTTCTTTGGTGTCGCCAACGCCGGCACGTAAAGCGCTGAATCAGGATTTGCTAATTTTCTAGCCCCCAAGAGCGCTTTGGTCAGGCCACGCGGATCATCGCGGAATCTCGCTGCGCCTGCGAGGATGACGACATCAGCATCGATGTGTTCTGCGCTAGTCTCTTCTTGAGCAGCGACGACCGCTACGTCGATTTCAGCTTTGTGAATCGTCAATTCCTTTAGGAGCTGAAGTTCTTCTTTAGATTCGAAGCTACGAGGCGTAGCGAGCTCTTCGTCTCGCCAACTGAGCTTTCCTAAGCGGGCAGCCCCGTCCCGTTGTGTTACCTCGAACAGGCGTGTCATGTTGTCTCACAAGGGTAACAGCGTTGCGTAAGAGCTTAGCTCGATAAGGTCGTCGCGATTCCACTTGTCATCATAGGCGAAGGTCGCTTCAAGGTTTTTGGATCTGATCAGCTCTATCAGATTCCTTACGGCAGATTTGGTCGAGGCGTAGTCTGGATCGGGGACTTCAGACTGGCCGATCGGATACGTTTCCGCAAGCTCTTGCGGATAAGCACCAAAAGGGGCTTTCATAAGCAGGGTCGTATCAAACTCGTGTTCCATGTCTCGGGTCTTCTTCCTGTTGGTCGTAATGAGCACGCGGCCGGTCAGTTCAAGGTTGTTAAGCTTTTTCAAGAAGCGTGCTACGTCCGGTCGCTCGGCGGATTCCGTGCTCGTGTAGAGAGAAGAACACTTCAGCGGTTCGATGGCTTCAAAGGACGCGCAGCTTTTTAGGATTGTTCGGAGGGCTTGCAAAAGCGCGGGATACCGGCATCGCCTTTCAACCAGCTCCCAGAGGTGCCCGTCAATTATCGCTTGCTTGATAGTTTTGAGCTCAGCAAATGACACCCAAAGGTTATGCTCGGCAAGTTCCCGTTCCGTGAGCTTCGGATCTCCAGCTGCGCAGACTGGGCATGAACACGGCAAATAAGCTAAGTCGTTGAGTTGGTGAGTGCCGCTTGCCGTTAGATAGCGCCCGCCTCTCGCGTAGAGCGCGTAGGCGGCTGAGTCGAACAGATCGCAGCCCAACGCCACGGCGAGAGCGAACATCATGGGATGTCCAGCTCCAAACAGATGAACGGGCTTGTCCAACGCCAATCCTGCCTTGCAAGCCATAATGACACTGCTCAGATCAGCATACCGATACGATTCCATAAGTGGAACGACCGCACCGATCGGGTAGACGTCGGCATTGAGCTTGCTGAGCAGCCGCGCGTGCCGCTCTCTCAAGTCGAGGTGCGTCGACCCTTGGATAGGCGCTGCTAAGAGCATTTCGGCTCCACAGCACGTTGTTGCCTCCCGAATCCGCTCCAGCGTCACATTGAGTTCGCGGAGTGCCCGCTCAAACGAAACGTCAGGAGGCGTGGGTATATCAATTGGAGTCCCGATGTCTGACCCGATATCGCGCTGGAAAGCCACTATCTCTTCTGAGCGAATTTCTATTCTCCCATATGTGGAGAGTTGAAATGATCCCGAATCAGTCATAATCGGCCCGTCAAATCCGAGCAACTGGTGAACACCTCCGGAGAGCGCCGCCCCCTTTAAACGGGGATTCCGGTAGATGACATACGCGTTGGTCATGAGCGCTGCGGCCCCAAACTGACGCATCTCCTCAGGCGCAACGAGTGCCGCGTTCGGGTTTACGACCGGCAGCAGAGCTGGCGTTTCGATCGGTCCATGCGGCGTAGTAAGCTTGCCAATACGCCCGAATACGTCTTTGTGCGTGATTTCAAATCGATCAGGCATCGCCACCTCGTGGCATGACGATGATCTCCCTGATGCGGGCATCGAAAAAGTTGTTCATGTGTGCTGGACGTATCACTACAGCGGTGTCAGAACCACTACCCGTGCCACCGACGGCGATAACGTCTTCAATAGGTATTGCGCCGGCATCAGCTGCCATAATCGCGATCTCCACACACACTTTGAGTCCGTGTCCGAGGAGGGAGCGCAGAGCTTCTGCGATGGTCTCAACGCGTGAAATGCCGCCGAACTTCCGAGAAATACTCCTTTCAACTCCTGAAAGCACGTGAGATTGGGTCAATACCGTGACTCCTTGTCTTTCGAGCATTTTCCGTTTTTCCACGTCAAAACGCTGCGTGCCCTCTTGGCTGAAGCCCGTATGGTGTGTTACAACGACCAGTTCTGCTTTGTCTTCGAGCGCAGCTGCAAATTTCACCGCGGTGGCGCCTGTGGTGCTCGCCACAACGACTCGCTCGAGGCCGCTCCGGGCGATGTAGGCCGTGACGGCGTCGATGACATCTTCCGTGTTTTGAGGGCCAAGCCTCGCTAGATAAATGATTTGTTCTTTTCGCATTGCGCATCCCTCTCTTGAGCCCACAAAGAGAAGCTCAGCGTTAGGACCCGCGGGTCTTCACCACATCTTTAAGGATTCCGAGAATCTCTCTCGAGAACATATCGGCAATATCTCTTCCGATTGTAAGGCTTTCATCCGGTTCGATTCCCAAGGAAGTCAGGCTTGTGATGGCGACGCCTTTGGGCGTCCCGCTCGTTGTTACGTTAATCCCAAGATGCATCTTCTCGCTGGCTATGTTTGCCGTTGCAATGCTCACAGTGAGCTTCTCGTCGGCAATGTAGAGATCATCACCGGATCTTGCAGTCTCAACACCGTACATGTTCAGCACGGCTTGCGCGGAAACAACGAGTAATCGCTGTAACAGGTAGGATATGAACATGTTTCCAGGACTGTCAAAGCGTTCAACAATGAGATGGAGGACATCGTCGCCGGTTATCTTACTTTTGCCGCGAATATCTTCGCAGTCTTTCATGCGTTCTTCCGAGACGTCCATGCCACCCCGAAAAACGATAATGCAATCGCCGAGTGCACCGTAGTGTTTGTAACCCCACAAAGGTTCTATTTGCGATCCATCGTAGAACACGGGTTCTTCTATGACCTCAACGAGCATACCTCATAGTCTTTTTCTGAACTTAAATAGTAATGGTTGCAAGGTTAACACATATAAGACTGAGAAACAAACCTAGATGTAGTGAAGATTATTGGCTTTTCGTCGCTAAACAAGACGCTACTGGTATATCCCTCCATGGAGCTGCTGCCGCTCTCAGACAATCTGTCGCTTGGGATAGGGAGGCGAACCTGCATCGGAAAGTGGCAGGCCGGCATTTATCGTCCGTGCGATAGTGTAGAAGTCCCGGTGTGCGGGAGCTGCCGGGAGTTTAATGCCTGTGCAATCTGCACCGGGACGTGCCTGAAGGACGAAAAAACGTGTTTAGAAGAGCACGCGGTATATATCGCAATGTTCAGACCCGACATTTTCAAGATAGGTGTTACGAAAGCAAGCCGCCTTAATGACCGGCTGCGAGAGCAAGGTGCAGATGTCGCCGCAGTAGCGGACTATGTCTTAGATGGCGAACTCGCTAGAAGACGCGAGCGTGAAGTGCAGAAGCGTTACGGGATCAACGGGACAGTCCGCCATTCTCAAAAAATGCTCGTTGACACTGAACTCGATTGGGCAGCTTGGGACGGAATGAAAGCAAAGATGGACGTTCATGATGAAACGAAACTCCGCTATTTTGATTTGCCGCTCTGGATGCGGCCCTTGCAGGTGAAGAATATGCTCCTGGGCCGCGTCATTGGCGTAAAGGGGCGGCTAGTCGTCTTAGAAAAAGACGCGACGCTTTACGGCTTTGACCTCAATAATGTCCTAGGCGCAGAGGTATTGCCGATTGGAAGCTCAAAGAGGCAGATATCGCTTCACACATCCTGAGGATGTGGTCAATTCGGCCAAGCCACGCCACGTGAAGTTCGGGGGCCGCTTGTCATATTTTTGATTTATCCTCTTTTGCGATCGCTCTGACCACTCAAACGGATTCGAGGTAGCAAGAACAGCATAAGCGTGATTCTGTCTCATTCTGGCTGGAAATTATCCAGTGAATACTGGAGCAAAGAGGGGGGGTACGTGATGTGGGCGTCCTCAACTTTTGCAAATGGGGTAAGCTCGTGGGTCGTAGAACGAGAACCGTCCACAATATGCACAACCTCCCACCCAAGCGCCAAAAGATAGTCAGCGATAATCCGGCGATGGCAACGCGTCCAAAGGACTTCAGCACACATTAAGGCGGCGGTTTGTTTTGTGGCAAGAGAAGTAAGTTCAGCCAAGGCGTCAGAAAAAGCGTCGGTTAACGCATAATCCGCGTAGTTCTTGAAACTTTTCACCCTCCACGCGGTGTTTGGCGACTCTTCGGACCTCTGAGGTCTGAACCCCCCAAGTCCTCCTCCCATCCAGCAATATTGAATACTTGACCGCGGCAGCTCGTATTCAAGCACTTCCTTGTTGAAGTGAGGATTAGCGAGTGAGTGCGGATGGCTGCGCACGTCGATCACCGTTAAAACGGCATAATGCGATAAAATTGAAATGAATTCCTGCAGCGATCGATTCGAATGTCCCACGGAGTAGATCATCATCGAGCTTCGCCTGTACTGCTAGTTGTGCGATAAAGACTCTTTGCATTTGCTCATAAGGAGCCAGTATTCATTGACAAGATGAGCGGCAGGTCACGCGCCAAGCCGGCGCGCAAGCAGCTTGGGGGCGAGCAAATCTTATATGCGTGGCGCGCTCATCACTTGTACGGAATATAAACGGTTTCTAAACGCACGGAATGAGCAGTGAAAGCCTCTGTGCGTTGGCCGCGCTTATCAGCCGCTACCGAAGTCATCAGATTGTGAAACGGGAGATGCGTATGCAGGTACCAAACACCGAAGCCAACAGGAAGAGCTGTATTTGTGATAAAGGGGATTGTCCAACGTACAATCAGAACGCGCTAAGTGATACGCTTTTTTGCGCTATCGGCGAAAGTCCGAAAAATCCACGACGCGTTAAATGTCCGTGTGACGTGTGCCCCGTGTGGGCAATGTTTGACCTCGGCGATGCCTACTACTGTATAGAAGGGGCAGCTAAAGAGTAACGAAGCTTTTTTAACCCCAAATGTCGCCGGATATAGCCCCGAGAGATCAGCCTTTAAGAAGCGCCTCTGAAAAGACATCTGTCGAAGAGAGAAATCGAGCAATTGTGCTGCGCAGCTTTCGAGCATTCGATTCAGGCGACTTAAGGACGCTCGAAGAAACAACTGCGCCCAGTTTTGTCGATCATAACCCTCTGGAAGGTCAATTGCCGGGCGTAAAGGGCACGATGCACGCCAGTGCCGTCTATCGTACGGCCTTTCCTGATGCCAAAATCTTCGTCGAGGACACGATCGCAGAGGCTGATAAGGTAGTGATTCGGTGGTCGGGATACGCGACGCATAAGGGGCCCTTCTTAGACATGCCCCCCACTGGCAAGAGGGTAACCTTGGAAGGAATTACCATTTTCCGCGTCGTGAAGGGTAGAGTTGCGGAGCAGTGGGGCGAGCTTAATTTGTTTGGTATCCTGCGACAGCTTGGTGCCTTCAGTCTTGACCGGCGATTGCAGGAATAACGCGCAATAAGTGCGCAAAGTGCCAGCAGCCCTTTCCTGCGTCCCTCGAGCACCGCGCGGCTGCGGCACGGGTACCTGCCTCTTTAGGAGCGCGCGCGACCACTGCAATTGCCGATTTGACTGAGCGCGAGGGGGGCTTATTCTGCGTGCATTCTTGCGTTTCGAAATCGGCTTCTAGCACAAAAAAGAAATTTCGCC
>JBAULJ010000014.1:0-9641 GCA_049578125.1 Halobacteriota archaeon | reverse complement strand
GGTAGAAACATGGAAAGGGAACTCCGCTTTGATCAGCAAGTGTTCACTAGCCCGGAGCGCCCGCTCGTTTATTGTTTAGGCGGTAGCAAACCGGATGATATCCTTGAGGTAATGAAGTACGCCTTGGAAAGGGGCGTCGTCGACGACGTGCTCACCTCCGGAGTGCTTGGTCAGCTGTTTCTACTGGCCGCAGGGAGGAAGCTTGGCGAAGAGACTGACACTCTGCTACGGGAAAAGCGCTTTCTTGACCATATGGGTGACGTCAAGGACCTGCTCAGCCGGTTTGGCGCACGTATACGCGTCCCCGTGGACCTAGCCTACAATGACGAAGGAAAGCGGATTGAGGTTGGCGTGCAGAACTTGCCGGGGACTGGGATCGTTGCGGACATCGGCAAAGAAACGATTATCGCGTACGAATCCATCATAAACGACGCCAAGACCGTGGTGACGAAGGGACCAGCCGGGGTCTATGAGGTTCCTGGGTTTGCCGCCGGGACCAAGGCACTTCTGGAAGCAATTGGCTCTTCTAGGGCGTTTTCACTTGTTGGCGGCGGCCACACGCTGTCGGCGATACGTGAGCTTGGCATCGACGAGACCAGTTTCTCGTACGTGAGTTTGGGAGGTGGCGCACTTATCAATTATCTCTCTGGGAAAGGGCTTCCAGCGTATGACGCTTTGAAACAGGCTGCCTTACGGGTCAGGCTCACGTGAGCTTGAGCTCGAGCGCGTTTGAAGATGCCTCGGGCGTCGCTGCCCCGAAGAATATCGTCCGATATTGTGGCGCAGGAGACGTGAATAGATGAAATATACGCAGCTGGACATCGCACCGACCATCAGTACGTTGTTGGGGTTTGAGATACCTGAAAAAGATGGAAGAGAGATCAAAGAGATTACCGCATTCTGCGCTGACAAGAGCGTTGATCAAATATTGCTGATTGTCGTAGACGGCGTGGGGGCGGCACTTTATAAAAAATTGAACGGTGCTTTGGCGCACCTGCAGACTCTCTCCGAAGATGGCTTATTTTTTGAGATCCATTCGTTGCCGCCTAGGATAACGACGCCAAATATCGGCACTATCTTGACCGGATATGCGCCCGAGCACCATCTTCTGTACGAGGTAGCTGACACTTTTTACACACCGGTGCGATCGATTCTTGAGCTCGCAAGCGAGAGAGGGATCAAGTCTGGCATAGTGATAGAACTCCTCGGTGCTAAGGCGATGCTAAATCGAGTGGATCTAGCCATTGGCGTCGAGAATCTTCGCGGGATCGTTGACTACGACCGACGGATCGCTGATTTGGCATTGAAGGCGTTCAATTTGGAAGGAATAAGGCTACTGATGATACATCTGCGGGCAATTGACAACTGTGCACATCATTACGCGAAGGCGTGGGATGACCTCGCCTTCTCGGCGCGGACCATCGATAAGAACTGCGAGCGGCTTTGTTTCGGATTGCGAAAGCCCACGTTGATTCTGGTGACCTCTGACCACCCGATACACGTCGAAAAATGGGCCCACCTTGAGGATAACAACCAAGATGTGCCGTTAGTTGTCGGTTATGTGAGCGGAGCAAGCGGCATAAACAAAGAGCAATGAGGGCCCACGTTCTACACTGCCCGACAAGCAATCGTTAAAGCTATCAATCTCTGATCAACAAGAGGAGGACAATGAAGAATAGACACGTCTTGGAAGCTTTAGGAAAGGCTTACATCGTGGTCGAAGACGGGCACGTAGTAGAGGTGGGAGAGCCTCTAATCGAACGCTGTCCAATTTTCGCAAAGGCGCGCGGCATTGAAGAAATTAATCAAGAAGTCGTGAAACAGAACATCGAATTCCGGATTCGTGATTTTGGCATGTGCACCGGTGAGCGAGCCATTGAGATGGAAGTCTTTGTCGGATTTGGCGCGTCTGAAGTGATGATGACCGCGCTCCGGCGAGGTCTGATTGATGCGAGCGTCTCAGTTTGTGAGGGCGTCGGTACGGTCATTACGTCCAATCCGAACCTCACGCAAGGAATCGGGGCACGGATTTCGGGCGTGATAGAAACAACTCTCATTCCAAAGTTGAAGAATCGGGTGGAGGAAAAAGGGGGAATTCTGCTCGATGCGAATAAAGCTGTTATTAATCAGCCTTTGGGCGTTGCTCGCGCTGTAGAGATGGGTTTCGAACGCGTAGCAGTCACTGTTGCGACGTTGCACGACGGTCGACAATGTCGCGATATCGAGCGCGAAACGGGCGCTGACGTAATCGTGATCGGCGTACACGTAACCGGAATGAGGGAGGACGTCGCGCGCGATTTCATTGATACAGTGGACATAACTACGGGGTGCGCGTCGCGCTTCATCAGAGAAGCCGTCGGCGACAAAGCACTAGCACAAGTTGGCACTGGGGTGCCGCTGTTCGCCTTGTCGCAAAAAGGAAAAGAACTGTTGCTCGAAAGAGCGAAGGAAGTAACGACGCCGATTCTCGTTAACACCATGAAATTGCCGGTGCTGCCGGAAGACAAGCAGCCAAAGCCATTGATATGAGGCTATCCTGTGAACTATGAATACGGAATTAATACGAAGTTAGTGCACGCTGGCGAGCATCCATCTCCTGACATATTTGCACTTGCGCCGCCGATCTACCAAACGTCCAGCTTCGCAATCGATGAGCTCCTTCCATCGGGCATCAAACACGGGAAGTATGTCTACTCTCGGCTTTCAAATCCAACGCTTACAGCACTAGAACTGAAAATGGCGGCTCTTGAAGGGGGTGACGCCGCAGTTAGTTTCGCAACGGGGATGGGGGCTATTTCGGCAATCATGCTTACGCTGCTCAAGTGTGGCGATCATCTTGTCGCTGATCGAGTGCTTTACGGTAGCACCTATGAGCTTCTGAAAAAAAGGGCTCCACGTCTAGGATTTGACGTAAGCTTTGTTGACACATCTAAACCCGGGCGTGTAGCTGAGGCTCTAAGAGACAACACGAAGCTTGTTTTTTTTGAAACCCCGGCTAACCCGACCTTCAAGCTTGTGGACATACGAAAGGTCGCAGCAGTCGCATCGGAAAATGGCGCTAAGACGATTGTCGACAACACGTTTCTAACCCCCTACTATCAAAAGCCCCTCGAACTCGGGGCTGACGTCGTTGTGCATAGCGCGACGAAATACTTAAACGGACACGGCGACGCGCTAGGCGGGATCGTCGTCTCATCCTATGAGGACGCAATCAGTATCAGAAAAGGGGTCTTGCGTGATATGGGCGCCGCGCTTAGCCCTTTTAACGCTTTTCTGATATTGCGTGGGCTTCGCACCCTCGCTGTGAGAATGGAGCGACACACTCAGAACGCGACTGAGCTCGCTACTTTCCTGAAAGCGCAGAAGCTCGTCAAGCGGGTTCTTTACCCGAAATTCGATCGAAACCTCGAACGCAATCCTGGTCTAAAGGCGCAAATGTCAGGCTATGGGGGGATGCTCGCGTTTGAGATTCGTGGAGGCGTAGACACAGCTATAACGTTTTTGAACAACCTTAAGCTTTGTACGGTCGCCGTGAGTCTCGGCGACACTGCGACGTTGATAGAGCACCCAGGACTTATGACTCACTCGGTTGTGCCCAAGGAAGAGCGAGAGATGCTCGGGATCACGGACAATCTCATAAGGGTCTCGGTAGGGCTTGAAGATGTAGCGGACATCAAGGCAGACATTGAACAAGCTTTCGACGCAGTTTAGTGGACGTGGCTAGGGCTTTTAGCTTATATCGCCAGCAGCTTCTTTGAACCGGGCGATCACGAATTCCGGGCTCAGTGAGGTCAAAAACCAGCCCGCCCGAGGTCCCGATGTTTTTGCGAGGAGCGAGATGTATATCGCTTTGAAAGCGTCTCTCGAGTCGATTCCCACTTCTTCGCTGATGGCGTAGACTTCGTTGTGTAGCCACTCTGGATCGCTGCTATTCATTTCAAGTGCCGCTGCGAGCTTCGCTAATGCTTTTTTTTGCCCGTTGGTGAGCGTTTTGACTTGAACAGGAAGTGTGCGCTGGACGTGAAACTTAACGAATTCTGGTGCGAAACGATCGAGCCAGTTTCTGACGTTGCGCGCTCTTTTTTTGAGAGCATTCGTGTCTATGGCTTCGTAGCCGCTTCGATGAAGAACTTGGACAAGCTCGTCGCAGCCGTTTGCGATTTGCATTGCCGTCACCATATGCTTGAAGGGAACGTTGCATCCTTGTTCAGAAATTCGTGAGAGCTCGAAAGCGCGACCTTCGTCGTGGTCAAATTCATCAACAAGCGTCAGGAGTCCTAAGCCGGGATCGAAATCGATGAGCTTCTCAGGCTTCGTTTTAATTATCATGTAGCGCAGGACATCGGCAGGTGCACTCTCAAGCATTTCGCTGATGGTGATAGTTACGCCTTTAGAGCTCGACATCTTGCCGCGCCCCTTCAGATGTATATGACCGTACGGAACGGGAATTGGAGGGGGATATCCATATACTTCTCTTGAGATACGTTGGCCTGTGTCATAGGAGCCCCCTGCAACCGCGTGGTCTTTGCCAAAGGGTTCGATAGTAACGCCTAGAATTTTCCAGCGTGCCGGCCAGTCGACCCGCCACGCGAGTTTGCCTTGTCCCCTCGAATAATCTGCGACTCCTTCGGCGCCACACTGACATCTGTACTGGACGGAATTGCGTGTGGCTACGTGCTCGACAATTTGTGCGGCACTGATTCGCCGGCATTCCTCACAAAGCGGATTATATGGGCTCCACCCTGCTGGTAGTTTTCTCTTTGAAACGCTCTCAATTATATCAGCGATAACGTCGCGTCGTTCGAGAGCGGTTCTCGTCGCCTCTGTATACAGGCCGCGCTTGTACATCTGGTCTGCGCGGTAAACTTCAAGAGCGATGTCCAGTTCCACCAGTGATTCTGAGAAAGGCCTAAGATAATGCTCCGCGTAGCTTGAACAACAGCCAAAGGGGTCAGGTATCTCAGACAAAGGCATGCCGACGTACTTTTTGCACGCGGCAGGCAAGAATGGATAAACCGTCCGGAGTGGGTCATACGTATCAGCCACGTATATGAGGCGAGCAGCTTTGCCGACATCCTCAATAGCCCTAAATATTGCGTCAGCGGTGACTACCTCTCGCATGTTGCCGACGTGGATATTGCCGGATGGGGTGATACCGGTGGCTATCACTTGCTGCCCTTCAACGGCGCGTGCAATCACGTCTGCCCAGTGAATGCGTGTTCCTTCCATCTCACACGTCCTTTAGGGGTTATCAGTCGAGCCAATCGTGCCTGCAGCAGATTCGCTCGGAACCTATGCCGCCAGGTGGCACCCTAAAACGTTAGATCTCCTTTCTGGAGAAATATTATTGTCACATCCCAGCTGCAGATACCAGTGAAAGGCAAGCGTGGCATCGCGGATCATTGCGTCTCTTCGTATATCCAATCAAGATACGACGGCCATCCTGACGCTATTGTAAAGGAGATGATGCACGGGTTTTCGTAGCTATGGAGCTCTCGTATTCTGGCAGTTACCTTGTCAACTAATGCGGTTTTGGTTTTGATCGACAATGCATACTCTTCGTCTTCTTCGATGCTTCCTCGCCATCTATACAATGACTTGATCGGATGCATGTTCGCGCAAGCTCCGAGCTTCTCTTCAACCATTGCGTGAGCAATGCGCTTTGCCTCCGCCAAAGTCGGTGCAGTTACGTATATGTCAGAGAACATCATGACACCCCTTAAGGTGAAAGCCATTTGGACTATTATACTCTTGCGTTGATTATCTTCGCGGCTTATTGGCTTTTCGTGATTTTTCTGAACAATCGAGGCCTCCTCGCACGACATGGCATTAGCGCTTACGGTCCTGTTCTAATGCTCAGGACGACGCAAGGCCTGGGTCTGCTAGACAAGCTAGCGCATCCCAAGCGGTTCTGGAGGGTCTTTGCGAACATCGGCATCCCTTTGACCGTTATTGCGATGTTCTTTATGCTTGCGATACTGCTCATCGGCGACGTCAGGGTGATAGTCACACAGCCAGCGCCTACCGCTTTGAATGCACCGCGAAATTTGCTGCTGCTACCAGGAGTAAATCAATTCATTCCGTTAACGTGGGGACTCATTGGCCTCATAGTCACGCTTGTGGTTCACGAACTCTCGCACGCAATCTTAAGCAGAGTTGCAGATATAAGAGTAAAATCATTAGGCCTTCTAGTCGCGCTCGTGCCCATTGGTGCTTTTGCAGAGCCGGACGAATCGCAGTTGTTAGGAACAGACGCTAAACCAGGCGACAGAATTGCGACACGACCAGAACGGCTGAGAGTGTTTAGCGCAGGAATCACGGCAAATTTCGCAGTTGCGTTAATCGCCTTTTTGTTATTCTTTGGGCCGGTCTTATCATCTGTAACGTCAGTCGAAGGACTCGGGATCGTCAGCGTCGTATCTGGATCTCCAGCGGAAAAGGTAGGTCTGCAACCAGGAATGGCAGTCTATCAAATCGATAGCGTCAAGATCTCTAACGGGGACGACTTTCAAGCGTTTATGAATGCGACTCATCAAGGCCAGATAGTAACCGTGAAAGCAACGGATCAAGGAACCGCAAGGAGTTTTGTCGTTGTTCTAGACAAAAATCCGAACTACGACAAAGGTTTCCTGGGCATCCAAGGAGGGTCAGCGGCAGAACTTCTCAGTTTCTTAAAGTCGGTCCCAGCTAACCTTAATACCTCACAAGGATGGGGTGCTCTCATCGGCCTGCCTCTGCTCTTCTTCGGTGGCTTTACTGGCGATATCGCTCACCTCTATCAGCCGGCAGGGTGGGCGGCCCCACTAGGGAACACCTTTTTTTGGGTAGCCAATACTCTTCTCTGGGTCGGCTGGATAAACTTCTATGTGGGGCTCTTTAACTGTCTCCCTGCAGTTCCTTTGGACGGCGGACACATATTTCGGGAACTCTTCAAGTCGCTTGCGGAAAAATTCCTCCGAAACGCCAAAGATCAAGAACGCGTCACAAGTGCACTCGTGACGACACTGGGGGTGCTAATACTCTCTTCCTTCCTAATCTTGCTTATCGGTCCCTATATCTTCGGTTCACTGTGAGATCGTTCAGGGGTGCTCAAAGAGCCAATTGAGCGTAATGCTTGTATGTCTAGGCCGCCGCGGTCTTTAATAAGAGGAGATAAGAATGGAGCGAATTCCTGCTACAATGGCTACCCAGCATCCCGATTCAGCGACTGTCTATGTCCCGGTGCAAAAAGAGCCACAAGAGGCCCTTGACGTTCTCACGCCTGTGAGTCGCGGAGGGCTTGGGATCGACGAGTATATGATTGATTTTGAAGGGAAGATGACGCCGTACATTCAGACATCGGAAGTCGTTCTAAGACTGGTATCAGAGGGAATAATTCCAGGCAAAGACGTGTTCTTACCCCTCGGATTCCGAGCGCCTCGCAGGAAACCGTTTTTAGGCAGCTCATGGCGTTGATGTCGATAATGGAAGCTTATTATCGTGTACACGACGTCGTCGCGGCACCGAGCATAATTGAAGTAATACACCCGATGAGCGCAAGCTCTTCGGAACTACTGGAAACGCGGCAAAGAATAGTAGACGTGGTTAACCTGACGAACCAAGAGTTTCACATCGCTGTTGAGCCAGATGTCATAAAACTTATTCCGTTGGTGGAGGCAGTTCCACAACTAGTCAAGATCAAAAGAATGTTGGGCGAATACGTCATCAGAAGCAGGCGACTCAAACTGAAGGACGATAGACTTCGCGTTATGCTTGGGAGAAGCGACGCGGCTTTGGATTATGGTCACGTTGCGGCAGCACTCTCTATCAAGCTGGCAATATCCGAGTGCTACCTGTGTGGCGAGGAGCTTGGCTTGACGATCGCGCCTATAATGGGTGCTGGTACCCTTCCATTTAGAGGGCACGTCACGCCTGAAAACGCTGACCGCTTAATGAATGAGTTTGCAGGGTTAAGGACCATAACGATTCAATCGAGTCTTCGCTATGATTACGACCGACAAGAAACCGTTGAGCTGGTCAAGAAGATCAAGGCTCGTCTACAGAGGCCCGCGCCGACCATTTTTTCACGTGAAGAAGGGCAAGAAATTCTGTTCCTCATCGGACTCTTCACCAAGCACTATTTGAAAACTTTCTATCACATTATAAACCCGGCAAAAGCGATTTCTGATTTGTTTCCTGATCAGCGAGACCGGCTTGCACGGAAAGGTCCTGTCGGGTATTCCCGTGACGTTCCAAAGCCTGCTGATCTTGCTGCATGTGTAGGTGACCAAACGCTTTCCTCTGAACTGAAACATTTGCAGGTCGCTAGCGCCCTACCTGATCTACCCAGGGCCATAAAATATACAGGCGCGCTATATAGCATTGGCCTGCCTCCTGAGATCATTGGGACCGGCAGAGGCCTTAAGGAAGCCGATGAGCGCGGCCTGTTAGACAAACTTTTGACAGAGTACTACGCAAGCGTGTCTTCTGATTTGGAGTTCGCGTATCAATTCGTCAATCTGGACGCTGCAAAAGACTTCATCCCACGCGTTGCTTTTCGGCAGGTCTCAGAAGACGTCAAATATATCAAAGAGTATCTGAAGGTTGACAGAAAGGCGCCTAATCTGTTGTACGCGACCTTAATGGAGACGCTGAAGCCCTCGCTGAGACAATTTGTGAGCAGTGAACATAAGATGCTCGTTGACGAAGTCACCCAACTTGGTCTTATTGAAAGCTGTTTGTTGAAGATGAGCCAGATTCGAGGCGCTTTGGGTTAGCGCAAAGTCACTTCTTCAAGGATGCACCTAAGAAAAAGTAGCTACTGTGCGCGCTCGTAAGCGTCGGTTATTGTCTCTCCCGTCACGAACGCGAGTCCGTTTCTCCTTGCATAGTCCATCGAATCTTGCTTAGTGAGGGCTTTACCGGTTCGTGCGTCGAGCATTTCACACATGGCCATTGCCGGGATGACCCCTGCCATCTCAGCTAAGGCTATTGAGAGCTCTGTTTGTCCTTTTCGTTCCGAAATGAGCCCTTGTGCTGCTCGAAGCAATGGAACGTGGCCAGGCGAGCGAAAAGCAGCGCCGAAGTCAAATGGATGGCGAAGTGTCGCATTTTCTACGGCTATCCCAAGCTGAGTAATCGTCAGCGCACGATCGATGTCAGTTATTCCGGTCCCGACGCTTCTGTGGTTCACAGCGATCGAAAAGGAGGATCGCGTATCATAAGTAAGATCGCCGGGCTTCTCGCAGACAGCTTCGAGCTTCAAACCGCGTCCGTTAGAACTCACAAATTTTAAGATGTCTGCCATAAACGGCAGGCATAGTATTTCAGCAGCTTCCGGAGAAATGGCGACGCAGATGAGCCCACCAGCTTCGATACGCATTCTCGCCACCTGTTTAGGCGTCGTTGAGATGGCCGGAACAACCATGTCCGTCTCACCCTCTCTATCTTCAGAATCGTAAATAAGTACCATCTCTCCTCTTCTTACTGCTCTTATTGCCTCTGTTACGGTCATATCACCACCACCTTAACCAAATCGCCATTATTGACGTTGAGAGTCTTCTTGATTGAAACCGGAGCAACAGTTTCGATCACATCCTCGTGATAGTGCGAGCGGTCAGGGACGATTACTGCGCCGTCGATCTCCCCAATCGAAGCCACAT
>JBAULJ010000013.1:0-2330 GCA_049578125.1 Halobacteriota archaeon | reverse complement strand
TCGGATTGTACATGGGGTCGGAAACGTCGTTGCCCGATGCTACCCTGAAGTCAATCTCCGACTCGCTCGACATCGAGTTCATCCAACGGGCGGCGACGCAGATCACGGTCGACAAGCCGCAGGAGCTGCGCCACACAACCGATACACTGATCGGGATTGCGTACGACGCTGCGTTTTGCTTCTATTATCGCTCAAACATCGAAGCGATTCAAAAGCGCGCGCAAGTGGTCTATTTTTCTCCCATTCGCGACGCGCTGCCGGACGTAGATGGGTTGTACTTCGGCGGCGGTTATCCCGAACTTTATGCTGCGCAGTTGAGCACAAATAAACACCTTCTCAAAGATGTCAAAACGAACGCGGGTGACGGCATGCCCGTATACGGCGAATGCGGGGGGCTTATGTATCTGTCGCGCTCGCTCTCCACAGTCGAGGGCAAGAGGGCCTCACTGGGAAACGTGCTCCCCCTAGACGTCCAAATGACGAGGAAAATCCAAGCATTGGGACACGTCGAAGTAGAGGCCATTACGGACTGTGCGATTGCACGCAGCGGCGATATCCTTCGCGGCCACGAATATCACTACTCGACTGCATCCGTTGATACCGACGCGCGATTCGCTTATCGCGTGACAAAAGGTGACGGAATCGACGGACGCGACGGCATCACGGAGAGCAACGTCGTGGCGTCATATCTGCATGCGCACGTCTACTCGATGCCGCACGAGTTTGACTTGTTTGTCGCCAACGCCAACGCTTTTTCCCGGTCGTAAAAACGGTTAATGCGTTACAGAGCTCCGCGTTGCGAGCTACGTGCCAGAATTCGTTGCCTATTGACCGGCTTTCAGCCGCTAAATCCTCAACATATTTATGCGAGTGCGCGCCTTTTACACTACAACAGTAGAGGGGCTAAGATTGATGCTAAGAGGTGGACCGACAAAAGCTGAAATTATCGCAATTGCCTTGAACAAACTGCAAATTGAGGATGGTGAGACCTTTGCCGATATAGGTTGCGGCACGGGAGACGTATCGAAAGCTGCCGCGAGGTTCACTGACAAGATTATCGCGGTAGACAAGCGATCGCAAGCAATAGAGGTCGCAAAGAAAAACCTGAGTGACGCTTCCGTATCTACGGTAACCCTTTTGTGGGGCGAAGCTCCCGATGTGCTTCATCCATATCAAGACACCATCGACAAAGCGTTCATCGGAGGCACTACAGATTTCAAGCGCGTGATCGATTTCCTCATACCGCACTGCACGCGTCTTGTTCTCAATGCGGTTCGTATTGAACTGGCAGCTGAAGCAATTTGGTATCTAAAAGATGTAGGGATTTACGACGAAGCGCTGCTGATCAACATAGCGCGGGCTCATGAGCTTGAAGATCTGACGACGTTCAGCCCGTATAACCCAGTCTTTATGGTGGTGGGCTCGTGTTAATTGGTGTGGGGTTGGGACCTGGGGATCCAAACTTGTTGACGCTAGAGGCTGTAAATGTGCTAAAATCAGCGACGAAGGTATTCGTGCCAGGACACATGTCGTATGAATTGGCCAAACCGTATTCGAATCCTGAGATTCTAAAGTTTCCGATGACCGACGATAAAGAACAGCTTAACGAAGCCTGGGATGAAAATGTGAAAATAATTTCAAACCACGCAGCCGCCGGAAAAACAGCCTTCGGAGTATTAGGAGACCCGAATATTTTTAGCACGTTTTCACACATAGCGACGATAATGAAAAGAAAGCAGCCACAAATTCGAGTCGAGACTGTGCCCGGGGTGAGTTCGATCACGGCTTGTTTCTCGCTGCTACACGAATCCATTGACGCTTCTTTTGTGGTGTCTGATCGATCAGCCGTGCAATCCATGCTTGTTCTTAAAGCCACGAAACCGCGGGAAATTGCGGCGTCACTTGAGCAGGAGGGATTTTCAGACCTTAAGCTACTCGAGAGAGGATTCACCGAGAGAGAACGGTGCTATGAAAGAAACTTCCCTGCAAGAAGCGAATATTTCAGTATAATCTATGCCAAACGCGTATGACAGTGTACTTCGTTGGAGCGGGACCAGGAGATCCGGAGCTTATTACTGTCAAAGGTAAAAAACTCATCGAGCAAGCCGATTTGATTATTTACGCGGGATCCTTGGTAAACCCGGCTGTGCTTTCAAAGGCTAAGGGGCGAACCGTAGACAGCTTCGGTTTAACACTCGAGCAAATAACTGATCTAATTGTCAGTGCGTCGCGTGAGGGCCTCACAGTCGTTCGACTTCATAGCGGAGACCCGACGATTTATAGCGCGGTCAGGGAGCAGATTCTTGCGCTGAAACCATATGGCATTGAAT
>JBAULJ010000012.1:0-7078 GCA_049578125.1 Halobacteriota archaeon | reverse complement strand
GGGTAACATAGTTAGCCCTGAATTCAGACCAGAAACCAAAATGCTGAGCCGTTAACTTGTGCAAAAGTTCGTGCAAAACAAAACTTGAGCCTACGACAAGGAGCGGCACGGTCAGTGTCGCAAGAACATACTCGAGCGACACATTGGAAAAGTTAGGTCGGCTAAACGCGAGATAGAAGGCGAATGAAACGCCCAGCCACGCTATGAGGAGGTCGAGAACTTCCTTGCTGCTTGTTGCGTGCCGCGCCATACTTTTATGCCATCCCCATCACACGTGAGAGCGCAGTATGCAAGATATCATACGGGTTAACCCCCGTCATGGGAAATATAACGAGCAGAGCGATGAACGTAGCTAAGGAGCTTCCTACATTGACCGCGACGGCAACGATCAGTATCCTAAAAACCTTGTTAGAGAGAAGTTCTCGCACAGAGGTCGCCTTGGTGATCCCCGAAAAATCTTCGGTTCCAGGCGGCCGCTTTGCTGCTTCAATTAGTCCAGCAATGACGCCGACCTTGAGAAAGGGAATCGGAATAAAAGGGCTAAAGCCGGCGTATCCTGCAGATGCTGCAATGGCAAGCGGATGGCTTCTGCTAGCTGTCGCAAAGCCAGCCGCAAAAACCGCGTGAAGCACAAACCAGTACCCAAAGGCGAGCAGCACGACGGCAAGCGGTGCGCCAGAAAGAAATATGAGCGCGAATAACCCTAGTATTACCGCCAAAAAAGCAATTCCTACGATTTTCGTCAAGTTGAAGCGTCTCTTCGGGACAGTTCTAAGGTCTTCGAGCGATGGAATGAGTTCAGGGTGCTCAAGATAGTGTTTTATTCCCTCTTTATGCCCGGCTCCGACGACTGCGACGATCTTTCCGCGCAGTTTGAGCAAATTTCCTGCTAAATAAGCGTCCCGTTCGTCAACGAGCACCTGCGCGGCGTTTGGTGAGAACTGCCGCAGCTCAGTGACTAGCTGCGAAATAACGTCATCGTTTGTGATCTCTTTGATGTCGATTTCCTCGTCGCTCGTGGTGATCCCGAGAAGGGCGATAAGCATCTTCAGCTTCTCAATAAGGCGCATCTTTGCCCAAAATCGAGCAATGGTTACGTTAATATCGCGATCGACAAGTGCTACGCTCGCACCGACGCTCCGAGCTGCATCGATAGCGGACAGCATCTCGCTTCCTGGCTTGACGCCGACTTCCGCGCCGAGCTTGTTCTGCACGTAGGCGAGCAGCCAGTGAACCAAGAACTGGTATAGTTTGCCGCTCGAGAGGATATCCTTGATCGACGCACTTTGTTGTTCTAGGTTCGTTAACGCCTGGTACCTACCAGGGTCTAGCTCAACGGCCACGACATCAGGTCGTTCAGCTTCGATGGTACGCCGTACCTCCGCTATGCTCTCTTCTGAGATATGGGCGGTTCCGACAACGATGATCTCTGCGGGCTGCTCGGGTCTCTCGTTCATCCGGTCCTGCTTCCACTATGCTTTGATCACAGAGCCGTCAGGGCGCACGATCTGTTCGCGGGCCTCCCCCAGCAGAGTCATGGCGCTTGTTACGTCTTTTTGCGTGACGATCCCGATCACGTCGTCTCCCTGAACGACTGGAATTGACCCCAGTCGCTGTTGCGCGAGCTTCATGAATGCCTCAGAAGCTTCATCATCAGGCGTTGCGGGCTCAACGTTGCGCGTCATGACGTTGCCCACCATGATGTCGTCTCGACGGTTTGCAGGCACCTGATGCACGTTACCAAAGGTAATAAGACCCACAAGCGTTCCATTGTCGACGACAGGAAAACTTGCGTGTTTGCTCTGAAACATCAATTCAATCAGCTGGGCAATCATCATCGACGGAGGGACTGTCACCACCTCCGCTGTCATGATATCGCGTACCTTAATGCCCGCGAGTGTCTGTGTGATCGTGGTCTGTCGCTCCTCATCAGACGCGGCGATGTAGATGAAGAAAGCTATGATGATCAAAAACGGACTAAAGAGTAGTCCGACGATGCCCATCCCAATTGCAAAGATCTTGCCGATTTGGACGGCGGTATGCGTCGCCTGCAAGTAGGGCTGCCGACTGGCAAGCCACGCCCGAAACACGCGTCCGCCATCCATAGGAAACGCTGGGAGGATATTGAACCCACCGAGAACAACGTTGATATACGCAAAGTTCTGCAAAAACAGATTTGGCACGGTTGCGGTCACTGCGAAGCTCAATGCGAAAAAGAGCGCGCCGAGGCCTAAGCTGACCAATGGCCCTACTAACGCAGTTCTTAACTCGAGTTTGGGATCTTTCGGGATTTCGATTGCGGAAACCCCTCCGATGAGGTAAAGCGTTATACTTTTTACTTCGATGCCGTAGCGCAAGGCGAGAAGAGAGTGCCCAAGTTCGTGGAGCAGCACGAAAACAAAGATCATAATGCCCGCTATTGTCCCGTAAACGAATGAGTTGGGAACGTTTCCAAACCCTAGAGGCGGGGGGGAGATGGAAAACGCGAACGCGAAGAGGGGTATAATCAGGATGAGCGTAATATTGACTAGAATCGGGATTCCGCGAACGGTAGCGATTCGAAAAGACCAAGCCATAAAACAATCCTGAATTAGCCTTTATTTAACAAACTATATATTACTTTAGCCGATAGTGCATGGAGGAGTTTGTGCACGAAACTCAAAAGGGAGGTTGAAATGCGAATCGAACTAACACAAATCATGGACCTCAACGTGTATACTGATAAGGGGGACTACATAGGAAAAGTTGAGGATATCAAGATCGACACGAACGATAAAAGGGTAACTGGCCTCGTTATAGGCGACATTAACCATAATATTTTTGACATAAAGTACCGATTCGTTGTAATACCCTACCGGTTTGCGAAATCAATAGCCGACATAATTCTCGTTAGCAGCGTCGTGAAAACGCTCATCACCCGAGCTAAGCCCAAAGAAGAAGCGTGATGAAAGAGCGCGAGATCTACGCAGGCTTGCGCACAGTTGCCCCCTTTTTTGTGCGTGTTGACGGAAGGAATTTCCGGCACGCGCTTTCGTTGCTCAACCGCGAACAACCGCACGACCTCACCTTTGCGAAGTCAATGGGCGCTGCTTCGGAAACGCTCATGCGCCAAAGCGGGCTGCCTGTGCAGTTGGTTTTCGCGTTTTCTGACGAAGTAAATGCCCTCTTTCTTGAAGCTCCTTTTGACGGCAGGATCGAGAAGCTCGACTCCGTTATCGCAAGCTTCTTTGCTAGCGCAGTGACGTTGAAGCTCTCGCCGAGCGTCCCTCTGGCGTTCGATGCGCGCGTCGTTCCCGTAAGCGAACTGGACGTACCGCTTTATCTCGAATGGCGACAAAATGAAGCTTGGCGGAATCATCTGCACGCATACGCCTACTACCACTTGAGACAAGACGGCGAGACCGCGCGCGAGGCTCACACCAAACTGCTTGAGATGAACGCGAGCGAAATGCACGAGCTCATGTTCAACCACGGTGTCAATCTGGCGAAGACTCCCTCGTGGCAGCGGAGGGGGATCCTCGTTCACAAGGAGATCTACGAGAAGCAGGGCCTTGACAGGGCAGGCCGACCAAGCAGTGCACGGCGATCAAGAGTTGTACAAAACTGGGACGTGCCGCTTTTTAAATCGCCAGAGGGACGAGAGATGCTCCTCGAACTCATTGGTAAGAACACAGATAAATATCAATAATTATATATTAATACTTAAAAAAAACTGGTTTTGCATTAACAGATCCAGAGAAATAAATGAACTGGTTAAACAGCAGGAAGAAATCGATTGCTACGCGATCGAGGACTTTTGAGGGGGGGAAAGCATCGTGGCTTTAGGTCTGTGGGGAGCGAAGCCGAAGGTAGCAAAGAACGAACAGGTGTCCCTGCTTGCCATCAAAAAGGGGCCGTTCTATGTGGTAGCGTCCGTCGAAGTAGGCAACACGACGACGAAGAGTATCCTTACGGCCACGAACATGCTTGACGGCCAGGCCTATGTCGTTAACAAAGTCGTCGGTATGACGCGTGACGTGCGCGACCCGAAGCCAGGCGAAGAGATCTTTGGGCGTACACTTACCTACAAGCCGCTTACGCGAAACAGCATCGCCGAAATGGTGAAGCGTACCCTAATTCAGTCGGTGCGAAACGCAAATCTCGAGCTTGCCGATGATCTTCACTTTGTCGTGCGCTCCACCGGCGTCGTCGCCGGCTTTGATCAGCCTGAAGACATTGGCGAGTTCATAAAGGCACTCGCCGATGGCTGTTTAATGGCAGGCGTTACAGCAAGAAAAATGACGCCGGCAATGAGTATTCGCCACCTTCCGAAGAAGTTTCGCGAATACAGTCTCCTCGATAAGGTCTCGTTTGACGGTTCGGTGAGTGGTGTTCTCCCTCCGATAGGCTCGACGGGCGTCGAAGTGGTCGCAAATGAGATGGAGGGAGAGCTGGCGACTGCGGGAATCAAGGAAGGGGCGAAATGGGCAGATGTTGACTTCCGAAATCCGTGCCTTTCGATGGATTTCGGCACGACCTTTAAAGGGCGCATCACCAACGACGTTCTTCCCTATGCGAATACGATCGCGAACTTCTGTGGCATCTCAGGTGAAATAGTCGATTCCGTTGGGCGCGGCACCGGTCTGGTAGATGAAACGAGCGGCACGACGTTCGATCTACCGAAGCCTAGCCGATTAAAGGTCAGCACTCGGCGAGAGCAGGACGTAAGAGCTCTCGCAAACGAGATCCACGAACATATCCGAATAGAAGAGGTTCCAAAAACGTCAAAGCGATTTGGCAGTGTTCCGGTTAATCCGCACGCAGCGGCGCAAATCGGATTAACTCTCATCGGCGTTGATTCAGGTGAAAACGGCAGCGATCTTCACCGCATTTCGAAAGTCGGGGGCGAGATCTATCACGAGTTTGGGATCGAGATGCTCTATGACGTGATTGATTGGGTCTCCACCGGCATCGCTGAACGGATCATCAAGACCTCATTCACCAAGGGTCTCATCAACGACAAGGTGAGCATCGGGATAACAGGCCGGGCAGGTATAACCGGGAACAAGCCGAAGCATATTCTGAAGGTCATCAAAGAGATGGGCATCTATAGCAAGCCGGAAGAGTATATTGTTTTCGTTGATGACGGGCTCGCGCGGGGAGCTGCCATTATGGCGCGATGTATGAATTCGCTAGGCACACCTAAAAATCCATTTGGGGGACTTAGGGGGGGGAAGTGCATACTGGGCCAACGGATGCGACTTCAGACTTACTAGGCAACCCTTAACGCGGAATTAGCGTTTTTAATATTCAGCAAAGTTTTGGATACTATGAACTGCTTCGCCTTGTCGGAGTTTCTGCCAGATCTTCTTTTCAGATAGCTCTGGCGTGCTGCCGCGCGAGGCAAAATGGAAAAGAATGCATCAGGGATTCCGTAGTAGCGAGACGCCGTTGCTGCATCGCCGTTCGCCTTTTGTCTTAAGCGATAGTATTTTAACCCCCCAGAACAAAAAAAATAACTATAAAAATAGGAAGATAAATTGTTGACGTCGTACCTATCTAAAAAGAAGTGCGCGATCGCCGCTTCACTTACAGCTTGAACACGTAAAATCACGACAATGATGAGGGTAACTGAGCTTACACACAGGAAAGCGACTATCGGACTCTCGATTGCGCTTGTAATATTGTTGTGTAGCTCAGCCGTTAGCTCTGTGGCAGCGCAGGGACAATTGTTGGCGAGTTCGAACAACACATCAGGCGCAAAATATCCCCCTTACCCTGTAAACTTGTATGAGTTCTACAGGACTGACTGCCCGCATTGTGCGGCGCTAAAGCCGCATATTGATGCGCTTGCAAGCCAATATCCTACGCTGCACGTGTATACGTACGAAACGCAAAATGACGCGAACTATAGCCTTCTTCAGACATTCTTGAGTGCATATAGCCTCAAGTTAGACACTGTTCCTTCTGTCTTTGTCGGTAAACAGGCTTTCCAATCAGATGAGTACGCGTCGCAGATTGAAGCAGCTGTTGCGCAGGCCATTCAAAATGGTGCGACAGGTCCCGGTGATGCGATAACAGGCCATACGGTGCCGACACCGACGCCAGGAACTCATACGGGCAACGCAACCAAGAATTCAACCACCACTAGCAATGGGACGCTTGTGAATACACAAGGGAATCTGCCATTGCCGCTTTTCATCACGACCGGTATAATCAGCGGCGTGAACCCGTGCGTCTTTTCGGTGCTCATATTCCTGATGGGGACGATCGCTCTTACGGGGTCACGTTCCCGGGCCCTCGCCATCGGGGTGACTTACATTGGAACGGTGTTCGTGGTGTTTTTCCTTACGGCGCTTGCTGTCGTACAGTTTGTTCGAATCATTGGTGCCCAGAACTTGCAGCTGACTAAGACTGCGATTGGCATCTTCCTCCTCGTTGTCGGTATCGTTTCGATCAAGGACTTCTTTTGGTATAACCGCTGGTTCAGCTTCAAGATCCCGACGTTCACGAAACATAGCATCAGCTATCTCGGAAAAACCGGGTCTTTTGTTGCGATAATAGGGCTCGGCGTTATCGCTACGATTGCCGCTTTGCCGTGCACTATCGGTCCTTTCACGTACTTTTCAACAACATACTTGACTAGCATGACTACGATGCAGAACAACCTCTACACTGCCCTCTTCTCGTTTGCATTCGTCATACCAATGATCATCGTTTTCACAGCGATATACGCGGTGAAGGTGGGTACAGAAAGGGCTGAAGAATGGAGAATAAAGTCAGCGCGATATATGAGGCTTGTAGCTGGGCTTCTCATGGTCACGTTTGGGCTTCTGCTTGTGTTCAAGGTGTTCTGACGCGAGTCATTCGGTGCCTGCATCCGTTCGCACTTCTGAAGCTTGGGTCCTCAGTTAGTAAGTGCATACTCCTTGGAAAGAACAATCTTGTTAAGCGATTTTGTCAACTCACAGCTGACTGTATCTAGGGCGAAGTCTGTTTGGAAAAGGCCTTAACATGGAAACGCGCGAAAGCACCCATTATTCGACCGGTCGAAGGGAGCAATACAAAAAACGTGCTCTTGAAGCAGATCTCCTTAAGC
>JBAULJ010000011.1:0-9235 GCA_049578125.1 Halobacteriota archaeon | reverse complement strand
CAGAAGTCATCGCGCACCTTCTGGTGAAGGAACTTATGCGATACGACACCATCACGGCTGTTCACGAGCTTATGAACAAGCTCCGCGGGTCCTACTCCCTCACGCTGCTCATAAATGATGCCGTCATCGGCGTCCGAGACCCCTTTGGTATCAAACCACTCTGCGTTGGCAAGTTTGACGATGGTTATGTCTTATCAAGCGAGAGTGCCGCGATCGATACGCTTGGGGGGGAGCTTCTCAGGGACGTCCGCCCGGGCGAGATTGTCGTCCTCAAGCCCGATGGGTTCGTGAGTCAACGGGCCGCTAAGAAAGCGGTAACGGCACATTGCATGTTCGAATACGTCTACTTCGCTCGTCCAGACTCGGTACTCGACGGTTCTCTGATCTACGAAGTGCGGCGTAAGATTGGTCAAACGCTCGCAGAGGGGGACGTAGAGGCAGATATCGTCATTCCAGTTCCTGACTCAGGAATCGCTTTCGCTATTGGCTACGCAGAGAAATCCCAACTACCCTATACAGAGGGTTTGATAAAGAACCGGTACGTAGGCAGGACCTTTATCATGCCCGGCCAGGATTTGCGCGAAACGGCTGTAAGGCTGAAACTAAATGTGATTAAGAAGCACATCACGGGCAAGAGGGTCGTGATGATCGACGATTCAATTGTCCGCGGAACGACATCGCGTAAGATCGTTGACATGCTGCGGGCAGCTGGGGCCGAGGAAGTGCACATGCGCATAGGAACGCCACCCATCGTCTCACCGTGCCATCTTGGGATCGACATGCCGACCTACGGGGAGCTTATTGCCGCCCGAAAAAGTGTGGACGGCGTGAAACTGATGATTGGAGTTGACTCACTCAAGTACATCACCCTCGCCGGCCTGATCGATTCAATAGGTCTTCCCCGCGAGAAGCTGTGTTTGGGCTGTCTTACTGGTATTTACCCGATCGAGAGACCTGTTGAACGTGCAATGCAACTGAAACTCGATGCGTTCGCGACTAAGGTGAAGAGGAAAGCTGAACGTACTCCCGCCCCACCGTTATCATCTCCCTCCGCTGAAGCGCCCCGGCCGGCGACGTGAACAGATAAGCGAGTGCGCGCGTTCAGCCGCAGGAAAACTCGTCGAGAGCGTACGCATTCAGATCTCGTTTCCCTAGTATCATTTCGAATTCGATGGGCGTCAGCATCGGGGCTTTGAAAAGCCTTGCATCATCTATAGCAATGCGCGGACAGGCCGTGTTCACGTATGCTTCTGCAGGGAACTGATAAAGCGTCCAGGGAGTCACTTCGTTTATCGTCACCGTGTACGCGTCGTAACCACGTCCTATCGCCTCTTCTGCGAGCTCGTAAGCGAGGCGAAACCTTTGCTGGCCCGCCTTAGTGCCGACGAGCACGCAAAATGTATGTGCGTCCATTGCCTTCGCAATGAGGGCATACCGTTGCTTCATAATGAGGTCAACTTCTGCAATTGAGGTTTTTCGTAGAAACGGATCCGCGACGATCACCCGTTTCCCCGTTGCCAGCGCTACGCCGAGCGCGTGAAAGGTGCCGCTTCCGACGTAGAGATACTCGTCTACGTCAATCGCCCGCGCGGACGAAAAGTTGCAGCCTAAAACCTGGCCCCGATACTTGACTCTTCCGTCACCGTATCCGATGGAACACTGTAATCCGGATGATTCGAGGTGACGGCGAACTGAGTCTAACGTATGGACGTGTTGCACGTTCGTCACGACGCCCACCCGATGCCCGCTGATGAGCGCGAGCGCATCGTTCACTGTCGGAATGACGTCGACGTCGCTTCGTACCTCGACGAAACAGACGCGGTGCGCTGCGAGTTCAGGAATTTCTGCGTGACCAAAGTGAACCAACAGGTCAGCTTCTGTGTCATAATCCAGATCGCACGCGCCGTAGCACGGATTCCCCGAGAGTAGAACAGTGACGTTGACATGTTCCTTTATGCGCTTCGCTACCTCAGGGCCATACCGCTTTAGCCCCTCAGGAAATTGGAGCTGGAGGACGCGTGCTCTGTTCTCCCGCACTAGTGCAACGATTCGCTCGACTTCAAAGTCCATGTTTTAGCTCACGGTCGGTTCTCAGTGTACTTCTGGCCTTGGGTGGGACAAGAATGCGATTGCCGCTAACCCTTGACGAGCCCTTTCAAGTCATTCATGAACTCTAGAATCGTCGTTTCATCGATGTGTGGCATTATGACGATTCGCAGTGCCCCGCCCATAACAGATATGCGCCAGCCTCGCGCGGTGAGTCGGAGCGCGATCTGCTGCAATTCTGGTAACTTGAATGCTATGATGTTCATGACAGGGGGGATTACTGGATACACTCCAAATTCCGCAGCTTCTTCAACACATAGGTTCGTCAGTCGCATGCACTCTCGGACGACGTCTTGATATCCGTTGACGCCAAGATGCTCGAGCACGGCAAGCGTTGCAGCCACCGACGCGCCGCCTCTCGTACCGGTCATGGAGCGCTCGACTGAGTAGAACGTGTTCGTGCTAAGGGCGTCGAAATCAGCTGGCCTTTTAAACAGCAGCCCGCCTGAAGGTATCGTGCTCATACCCATCTTGTGCGGATCGACGGCTATTGATCGTACGCCTTCGACGGTGAAGTCGAAGCGGTACTTTTTTTCAAGGAACGGGATAACGAAGCCCCCAAAAGCGGCATCGACGTGCAAAAAAGCGTCGTTCTCGCGAGCGACCTGAGCTAGGGTGGGAATCGGATCAATAGCGCCGAGAGCTGTGGTACCGGCGATGCCGACAATGCAAATGGTGTTCTCATCGGCAAGCTCGTCGACTGCGTTAACGTCAACGGCGTAGCGCTCATCGAGACTTGCTTCACGTACCTCTACGCCAGTAAAATCTCGGGCCTTTTCAAACGATTGGTGCGCCGATTCCGGAACAACGATGTTTGGCTTGCGCGTGCCGGAGATCAGCTTGCTCGCTCGCACTGCCTGAATGTTCGATTCCGTGCCACCGGAAGTAATGTAACCGACTGCGTCAGCTGCGCCGAGGAAGCCCCCGAGGATGGTAATAGCGCGTCGCTCGAACGCGGCTATTTCGGGGAACAGGTTAGGGTCACCTAGGTTCGTGTGAATGTGTTCGATATGCGCCCGCACTGCCACTGGGTGGGGGTACGTGCACATAGAGCTAAGAACTCGGTCGTAGCCTCTGTTTGCCCGCGTTAGTTCCCTGGTGTCGTGCATTGCTGAGTCACTAGCTGACAGAGCGGCGACTAACCTCCGTTCGTCAGATCACGTGAGGCCTCAAGGAGGATGCGCATCTCTGTCCGCGCCACGGCCTCTCTGACGCGTTCGACGGCGTCAATGTTCGACGATATGCTGCTAATGCCCATCCGCACCAGTTTGTCCGCCATTTTCGGATTTGAGCCTGCTTGCCCACAGATCGACGTGACGACGCCCGCCTTGTTGCAGCGCTGGATGACATAATCCATGAGCTTCAGCACTGCGGGGTGTTGCTCATTATAGAGGGCGGCGACGTTTTCGTTATTGCGATCGACCGCGAGCGTATATTGCGTGAGATCGTTGGTCCCAAACGAAACGAAGTCGATGCCTTCCGCGATGAGATCCTCGATTATTAGTGCAGATGCGGGTATCTCTATCATAATGCCGATGTCGACCTGTTCAAAGTCAATGCCCATTCCAGCGATTATCTGCTTCGCTTGTCTCACTTCATCTTGGTGCTGAACGAGGGGCAGCATGATGCCGATGTTACTATAGCCGTCGTCGATGAGGTTTTTGAACGTCTGAAGTTGCATCTGGAAGACTTCAACATCACGTAAATCGCGCCGTATGCCGCGCCAGCCGAGCATAGGGTTCGGCTCGATCGGCTCCCCTTCGCCTCCTTCCATTTCCCGGAACTCGTCGGTCGGGGCGTCGAGCGTGCGCACCCACACGGGGCGCGGGAAGAATGCGTCGACCACGATTCGAATGCCCTTCTGAAGTTCATTAATGAACTTTTCTTTTTCGTTGTGCTCGATGTACCAGTGTGGGTGCTTGCCCATGCCGAGGATCATGTGTTCGACCCGCAAGAGTCCAACGCCATCGGCTCCAGTCGCAACGGCTCGCTCTGTGGCCTCAGCTATCGAAACGTTGACCTTGACCTCGGTCGCAGTAATGGGCTTTGCTGCGCCGACGGCGACCGCCCCCTCAGCTGGCGTCGCTTCAGCCCGTTCGAGTCTTCCAGCAAAGATTATGCCCTTTTCACCGTCAACGGTTACGAGCATGCCGTCGGTGAGCTTTTTTGTTGCCTCTTTCGTTCCAACTACGGCGGGTACGCCCAGTTCTCTGGAAACGATGGCGGCGTGACTCGTCAAACCGCCCTCGTCAGTCACGATCGCCGCTGCCCTTCGCATAGCGGGAACCATGTCTGGGGAGGTCATTGGCGTAACGAGTATGTCCCCATCGAGAACTCTGTCGAGCTCGTCCACACTCCTAATAATTTTGACTTGACCAGACGCTTGGCCAGGCGATGCGCCGAGACCTTCGAGGAGCTTCTCTGCCTCGCCTGCGGCGACGGTCTCTTGCTCTGCTCCTCCCTTCTTGATCGTCGTTACCGGCCTCGATTGGACGATGAATACCTCCCCTTTTTCGATTGCCCATTCGATATCTTGAGGGCTTTCATAATGCTCTTCGATGAGTTCGCCGAGGTCGAGAATCGTGATCAACTCGCTGTCGCTGAGGACTCGTTTGTTTTGCATGTCCGCAGGGACGTCCTTGGTAGTTGTGTCTCCCGTTTTTTGGTCCTTCACGACCATTATCGTCTTGGTGGCAACGTTTGCTTTTATCTGACGGGTTCTTCTATCGATGAGGTAGGTGTCGGGGGACACGGAGCCTGACACAATGGCTTCGCCCAGGCCCCAAGAACCCTCAATGATCGCTTCTGGTGCACCTGTTGTCGGGTTGGACGTGAACATGACGCCTGATCTGTCCGCGTTGACCATCTTTTGGACAACAGCCGATATGTTCACCGACTCGTGGTCAAAGCCTTGCTCGATTCGGTAGAAGATGGCCCGCGCGCCGTACAACGATGCCCAGCATTTTTGAACCGCGACGACTACGTTGATGGCGCCCTTCACGTTGAGAAACGTCTCTTGTTGTCCTGCAAAGCTCGCTTCGGGCATGTCCTCGGCCGTCGCGCTCGATCGCACGGCTACCAAAGGCTCCCCCCCTTCTCTCTTTGCCAGCTCTTTGTACGCGGTCATGATGTCGTCGCGCATATGCTGCGGCATCTTTGTCGCTAGCACGAGCTTTTTGGCCTGTTCAGCAGCCGCGCTCAGCTCGTTTGCGTCGTCGACGTTCACTTCTAGTGTTGTAAAAAGTTGCTTTGCGATGCCCGTTTCGTCCAAAAAGCGTCGGAACGCTTGCGCCGTGACAGCGAAACCGCGTGGTACGGGAATTTCCGCGTTTATCATTTCTCCGAGGCTTGCCCCTTTTCCTCCTACTGAAGGAACGTCTTCAATACGGACGTCCTCAAGCCAGACGACAGTTGGTTTGTCTTTCATACTCGGCATCCTTTGCAGTTTTGTGACTGCTATTTGCGGTGGTCATTACATAAGCCTTTCCAACAAAAAGTAGAAATACGCTTTCAACGTTGGTTATTCAGATAGCGTGGACGCGCTTCGTGCGCTTCAGTTTTTTGACGAGGAATTGTGGTTATGAGGATACTTGTAAGTGACCCATTATCCCAAGCAGGCGTCGACCTCCTCAAAAGAGAACACGACGTCGACGTAATGACTGATCTTCTGCCGGAAGAGTTTATCAGCATCATCGGCGACTACGACGCCCTCATCGTCAGGAGCGGCACAAAAGTCACGAAAGACGCAATCGAAGCGTCAAATCTCAAGGTCATTGGGCGTGCGGGCGTTGGCGTCGACAACATCGATGTTGACGCAGCGACAGCGAAAGGCATCATCGTCATTAACGCGCCTGAGGGCAACATGATCTCAGCGGCGGAGCATACCATAAGCCTGATGATGGCCCTCTCGCGGAGCATCCCGCAGGCAAGCGTTTCCGTGAGGAACGGTGAGTGGCAACGTTCGCGGTTTCTCGGAGTCGAAGTCTTTGGAAAGACGCTCGGCGTTCTCGGGCTCGGGCGCATCGGAGCCGAAGTCGCGAAGCGAATGCGCGCCCTCGGCATGAACGTCATTGCGTACGATCCCTTTATTACCGTCGAGCGTGCGAAGGAGCTCCGCGTCGACCTCGCATCGCTTGATGAGGTTCTCGCGCAATCAGACTTTATCACCGTTCATACCCCGTTGACCAAGGATACGCACCACCTGATCGGAGCGCCGCAGATCGCGAAGATGCGCGACGGCGTCCGCATTTTGAACGTTGCGCGCGGCGGCATCATCGACGAAGAAGCGCTATACGAGGGCCTTAAGAGCGGCAAGATCGCCGGAGCAGCGCTGGATGTCTTTGAACATGAGCCCCCAACGGGAAGTCCACTTCTCACCCTTGATACCTGCATAGTGACGCCACACCTCGGCGCCTCGACGGTCGAGGCGCAGATCAACGTAGCGGTAGCCATCGCCGAACAAACGCTGAGCGCCCTTAAAGGTGAACCGGTCCGAAACGCGGTGAACGTGCCGATACGGGCGGAGACGTTTGGCGCGGTCAGGAGCTATATGCCGCTCTCAGAGCAACTCGGTAAGTTCTGCATTCAGCTCGTTGAAGGGCAGATTCAAGGCATCGAAGTCACCTACACCGGCGAGGTAGGCCAGTGCGATGTGCACCCTTTGACCATTGCCGTTCTTAAAGGCGTCCTCGATCGCGTGCTGGAGTCACCCGTCAATTTTGTCAACGCACAGATGTTTGCCAAGAAGCAGGGCATTAGGATCACCGAGACGAAGACGGAACGGCTCGAAGATTTTCAGAGTCTGATAACGGTCAGAATAGACAGCGACAAGGGTGACTGGTCGGTGTCGGGGACCCTTTTTCTAGGGGATCAACCGCGGATAGTTAAGATCGGCGACTACCACGTGGACGCGGAAACCCAGGGGTCCATGCTGATAACGCACCACATCGACAAGCCCGGCGTCATTGGCAAGGTCGGCACGTTGCTCGGTAACAACAACATCAACATCGCTGGAATGAACGTAGGCCGCGACAAAGTCAGAGGGGGTGCGGTTATGGTGCTCGCGCTTGACGATCCGATTCAAGATGAGGTTTTGACCCAGATCAGAGAGATCAATGGCATTTCTGTAGCGAAAGCGGTCGTGCTTTGACGCGGCAGTGCTTCACGTTTGCAGTCTGTGGTGGGGGCGGCTGGGCCGATTCCACAGCGCCTCACAACTTAGCGCTTTTTCTTCTTGGAGCTCTTCTTCCGGGCTTTGCTTTGGGCCTTTCGCCGTACTTGTGGTTGCGCCGCCGGATGGTGGGTTGATTCCTCTACGGCATCGACGAATGGCTCGCGTCTCTCGCCTTCTTCAAAGAGAGGTCGCCTGGATCGCGCTTTTCGTTTCTTTTCGTCGCCGGTCGTCTCTTCTGAAGCTTCGCTCGGCGCAGGAACTGCGCGCTTTACTGCTGCTTTTCTTTCTTTGGCGCTTCTTCGCTGTCGCACGACTGTCTTTTCGCGAGGCACAAATATCCATAGCGCGACAAGCACAACGGTAAAAATAATGAGAATGACGATCGCTGTTGGATCGACGCTGTTCAAAACGGGGAGAAAAAACAGAGCGACGATGATTGCCAGGGGGATTCCAGCGAAAATGCCGATATACAACAGAGCCGCTGTGAACTTTTGCGTTATTATTTTTGGCACACGAGCCCCCTTAGCCGCGCTCTCGAACGCGCTCGCCTACTAGCTGTGCCCGTCGTTCTACTAATCTCTTTTGATCGCAGCGGGCGTGCCCGGGAGTTTAATCGTCGCGCGGTGATCAGTCTGCGGCAACACGCGCGTTCTGCGGAGATTGTCTCTCATGCGCTCCGCATCATGATGTGTGCACCGCGGTCAAGCGCGTCTAAGATGCGATTAGCGATGTTGGTTCCCTTCGTTACCTTAATCTCGCCGCCTCGTCCGATGGTAGCCGTGAAGAGATACTCATCATCGATTAACACGTCTACAATTTCGCCAGGACGGGCGTTGGACGTTACGATCACGTGTCGGTCGGCGAGATCAACTTCGGCATCTGCCGTAGCTTTTTGCGGCGACTCTTTTTCACGACCTTTGGTCTTTCTTTGCGACTCCTCCGCCGTCTGCAAGACGTCGATGTCAATCCCGAGGACATCTTCGACTTTTTCGATATTTTTACCGCCCTTGCCGATCACGTGGGATATGTCCCTGTCGCTCACGTAGACGTTGGCGCGCGTGTCAGAAAGAATCTCGACAGTGACGGGCTCTTTGGCATATTTATCGATCTCCCTCTCAATCTCTCGTGCAGCGAACTTCCATGCTGGTTTTGCTTTTCCCCGTTCTTTCGGGCCTACTGCCATAACAACGATTTGCCTGCTAAAGAGATAAATCTCGTGTTCGACCTTATTCGTCTCAAAGTTCCTCACCTCTATGACCGGCCGCGCAAGATCTGCTTCCGTCATCCCTGACGGCACTTTGACGGCAAAATGGACGTCATAGACTGATTCAATCTCTCCTTTCTTGAGGAAAATGATGGTGTCTACAACTTGGGGAATGATGCCAAATTCGACTCGGCCTATCAAGCGCTGCAGTGTATCGATGCCGCGGGTCGTATGCACGACGCCGACCATCCCCACTCCCGCGAGCCGCATGTCAGCGAAGATCTTGAAGTCGCTGGTCTTGCGCAGCTCGTCATAGATCGTATAGTCCGGTCGCACAAGCAGAAGAATGTCGGCCGTCTTCGCCATGTCGCCTTCGAGCGCAGAATACTGCGTGATGTTGTCTGGAACCTGCAAATCGCGCGGACTTTCCATGGTTTTGACGATAAACCCTTGTCCTGCAAGAAACTCCGCGACGCTTTGCGCCAACGTAGATTTGCCGGATCCCGGTGGTCCCGCGATCATTATGCCTCTTGTCGATTCACTCAGCCGATTCTTCAGTTCGTCGGAGAATTTGTAGTCGTCGAGCTTAACCGTCGCTATCGGGCGCACCGCGGTTATCTCGATGCCATCAGAAAACGGGGGTCGGGCAATGGCTATTCGTATCGAGCCGAGTTGAACGATCGTGGCGCCTCGGCGTTCTATTTCAATAAAACCGTCAGAGCGTGACTTTGCTTGTTCAATGACGTCTGTAG
>JBAULJ010000010.1:0-4999 GCA_049578125.1 Halobacteriota archaeon | reverse complement strand
ATCTTACTCATAATTGCCCGCATGTGTCTCACCGCCTCTGATACGTCGCCAGTTCCTGCTTCGCCTTTCGTGCGTATCATCGCAGCGCCTTCGTTAATCCGCCTTAGGGCCTCTCCAAGGTCCCGCGCTCCGCATATAAACGGAGTAGTAAAGTGCAGCTTCTCAATGTGAAATTGCGCATCTGCAGGAGTCAAGACTTCGGACTCATCAATCATATCGACGCCAAGCGCTTCTAAGATTTCAGCTTCAACGAAATGGCCAATCCGTGTCTTAGCCATGACAGGTATAGAAACTGCATCGATAATCTGAGAGATTATTAAGGGGTCGGCCATTCGTGCGACACCTCCAGCCTTGCGAATATCTGCAGGAACAGCGTGGAGCGCCATTACTGCAACGGCTCCGGCTTTCTCAGCGATGATTGCTTGCTCTGCCGTGGTCACATCCATTATGACCCCGCCTTTCTGCATTTTTGCGAAACCCCTTTTCAGCAACTCGGTTCCGCGATGCAGTTTTTCGATGTCCACTCAAATCAACTCTCTTGGTCGAGGATATGCGCACATGACCAGATAAAACTTATGTAGCCGCCTACCGCAAGTGTGATTTAATCCTGTTTTGTATCTCTTCAGCTGCAAAACCTTGGCCGTAATCCTTTTTGTACGTCTTGTACAAATCTGCAAGCTCCCTGAGCTGCATCTTAGAAATGAAGATGGGGCCACATTGCGCTTCGACTAGCTTCTTTAGCCTCTTAATGACGTCTTGAGCGTCTTCGGTGGCTAGCTCTTCACTCATACGGTCTTACTAAGCTACGCAACTCTTTAATACTTTCCTACCCAGTTATTTAGAAAAGGTCAACCCAGCCTTTTTAAGCTGATATTGTCGCGTGACGTGTGTCAAATGTCAAACGAGCAGTTAAGCCTTGGCGCTCTTGAATATCTGAGCAACAACTTCGAATCAAGATCCTGCAGCAGCTGCGGCAGTCGATTTTGGTCGCGAGAGGAGCAAGATACGTGCGGTGACGCACCGTGTGCGCCGTATACGTTTATCGGCGCTCCCGTTTTGAAGAAGCGCGAGCTCAATGACCTGCGGGAAGTCTACTTGTCCTTCTTTGAGCGTCGGGGGCATGTTCGCGTCTCTCCATACCCGGTAATTGCGCGATGGAGGGAAGACGTGCTGTTGGTAAACGCTTCAATATACGATTTTCAGCCGCTCGTAACGTCTGGAAAGGTGCCCCCGCCGGCTAATCCGCTCACGATATCACAGCCTTGTATTCGACTGAAGGACATTGACACGGTTGGGAAAAGTGGCAGGCACTTAACGAACTTTGAAATGATGGCCCATCACGCATTTAATTATCCCGACTGCCAAATCTATTGGAGCAATGAGACTGTGCAGTACTGTGACAGTTTGCTGCACGAGCTTGGAGCCGACCCTGCGGCCATTACTTACAAGGAGACTCCCTGGGCTGGCGGCGGTAATGCCGGACTCTCTTTGGAGGTGCTTGTTGGGGGTTTAGAGCTCGCGACACTTGTTTTCATGGACATGGAACGATCAAAAACGGGGATGATGATCAAAGGCGAGCGCTATGAGCGAATGAAAAACTCGATCGTTGACACAGGTTATGGCTTGGAGCGCATGGTGTGGGCTGCTAATGGCATGCCAACGATATACGACGCTGTAATGCCCGACATCGTCAATTATCTGATCGAATGTACTGGGCTTGAGCATTCGCTTGAAGATCCTCATTATTCACACATTTTAGCCCAGAATGCGCGATTTGCTGGCTTGGTTGATTTGAACGCGTCTAATCTGCTCGTCCTGCGGAAACGAGTTGCAAGGAGCATAGGTATAGCCGTTGAAGAGCTGGTAAGGATCGTGGAGCCCATTGAGACTTTGTACACGATTGCGGATCATTCTAGGTGTCTTGTTTTTATGCTAGGCGACGGAATAGTCCCTTCCAATGTCAAAGCCGGATATCTTGCACGGCTTGTGATACGAAAGGTGCTCCGCTCGTTGCAGGGTTTGAATTGTGCTATCCCGTTGGAAGAGATCATTGCGAAACAGATAAAGGATCTAAGCGCTTTCCGCGCATATGAGGCACGCGCGGACACCATAATTGACATAATACGAAATGAAACGAAGAAATATGGCAGCACCATAGACAAGGGCAGGAGACGTGTGGCAAACCTGGCGCAGCGTTATCGAGGACAGAGTCTTCCCACTGCCGAAGTCGTAAAAATGTATGACTCGTACGGCGTGCCTCCAGAGATTGTTGAAGAGGTAGCTACAGAAATCGGAGCGCGAGTCGAACTGCCGGATGATTTTTATTCGCTAGTCGCGGCTACGCACGAACGTTTCGAGGTCGGCGAAGAACCAACCTCCGAAGCTGCTCAAAGCTTGCCTGATACCTATCGATTATTCTACGATGAACCTGAACATGTGACCTTCGAAGCGCAAGTGGTTGGCCTGTTGAAAGAGGGCATAATTCTGGATAGAACGTTGTTCTATCCAGGTGGCGGCGGACAGCCAGAAGACACAGGCTATATCACGTCGCAATCAGGAACGAAAGTCAGAGTGCGTCTCGCTCGACTTCAGGGGCACACTGTAATCCACGAAGTCGAGAACGTCGCACCTTTCTCAGTCGGCGACAACGTAATAGGTGAAATCGACGTAGACAGAAGACAATCGCTTGCCCGACATCATACAGCGACACATATTCTGCTGGCGTCTATAAGGGACGTACTGGGAGATCATATTTGGCAGGAAGGGGCACAGAAGGGGGTAGACAGCTCGCGTCTTGACGTCTCGCACTACAAGAAGGTGACCGACGACGAAAAGAAAAAAATTGAACTCATCGCCAACGCGGCAATTATGGCTGACACTGTGGTGGAACAGAGGTGGATGAACAGAAACGAAGCAGAACAGGCGTACGGATTTGCTCTCTATCAGGGTGGAGTGCCGCCAGGGGGGATTATTCGAATCGTGCAAGTCGGCGGCGATGTCCAAGCGTGCGCCGGAACACACATGACCAGCACTGGAAAAGTCGGACCGCTGCGAATCGTCAAGACGGAACGAATACAAGATGGGGTTGAACGCTTTGAATTTGCTGCTGGAGTAGCTGCCGTAAAGTATGATCAGCAGCGAGATACGATCCTTAGCGAATCTTCTCAAGCGCTGCGAGTCCCAGCAGAACAACTCCCTCTTGCTGTAGGTCGCTTTTTTGAGGAATGGCAGGAAAGAGGCAAGGAAAATGAAGAGTTAAAGAAGCTTAAGGCGAAGTTCACGTCTTTTTTGATGTCAGAGCGTAAGTCGATAGAGGAAGCGCTGGAAGCTTTCAGTGCAGGGGATCTTGAAACGGTGAGGAATAGGCTCTCATCGCGGGATGCTGCATTTAAGAGGCTATCTGATGTTACAGTTGTTGTGCCGACGGCTACTGCGGTAGCGGAAGCCAAGAGTGGCACGGTGCTGATTGTGAACGAAATGAAGCTCGGTAGCGAGCTCATTAAAATCTTAAGCTGGATAATTGACGCAGATATGAAAGAGCTTCTGCATACCTCACAGGAGCTGCTAAACGACAACGCGGTGGTTATCCTCGGAGGCGTACGCGCAGGCCTAGCAAATATCGTTATCACGGTGCGCACCGATGTAGCGAAAAAAGGCTTGAACGCAGCTATGATAGTTAAAGAGGCTTGTAACATACTCGGTGGTAGTGGAGGTGGGCGGCCTGAGCGAGCGCAAGGAGGCGGCCCTCACGCGGACAAGATCAATGAAGCTGTGAAGAAGGCTATGAAACTCGTAACCGAGAAACTCGCAGCGATCGGGTACAAGCAGGGTGACTAGATGCATTTGGAATGTATTGACTGCGGCAAGAAGCACGACCTCTCAACCGTCGCGAATACGTGCAGTTGCGACGGTCTCCTTGAAATTAGGTACGACTTCTCGGAAGTACAATTCAATTTGGACGAGCACAGCAACGTTCCGCCGCACGTTTGGAAGTACCGAGAACTTTTGCCAATAACGCGAGCGCCTATCTCCTTGATGGAAGGTGGTACTCCTCTCTATCGATGTAGAAGGCTTGAAGAAGAATGCGGCGTCAAGAAGCTATACGTTAAACACGAGGGGATGAATCCAAGTGGCTCGTTCAAGGACAGGGGCATGACAGTCGGTGTTTCACGTGCCGCTGAACTTGGAATCAAGACCGTAGCGTGTGCTTCTACTGGGAATACGTCAGCTTCTATGGCGATTTACGCTGCCAAAGCACGGATGACAGCTCTAGTTCTTCTGCCTCGCGGCCACGTAGCATTGGGAAAGGTTGCCCAGGCACTCATGCACGGAGCGAAAGTGCTGTCCGTCAAGAGCAACTTTGATGATGCTCTCCTCCTTATTCAGAGAGTCTGCTCAGAAAAAGGATTCTACTTGTTGAATTCTGTCAATCCGTATAGGCTCGAAGGACAAAAGACTATCGCATTTGAAATAGTTGATCAGCTTGCTGCGTATGGGGGTGAAAAAGCTCCGGACAGAGTAATCGTGCCCGTGGGTAACGCAGGCAATATCAGCGCTATTTATAAAGGCTTTCAAGAATTCCGGGAACTTGACGTCATTCATGACACACCGATGATGACGGGCATACAGGCAAGTCGATCCGCTCCGATTGTTGACGCCTTTCGACGTGGTCTAGCTCAGATTGAACCAGTAGCCAAACCTCACACCATCGCGACTGCAATCAGAATTGGCAACCCGATAAACGCTCCAAAAGCCTTGCGAGCGATCAGACGATCTAACGGCGTCGCAGAATCTGTAACGGATCAAGAGATACTCAAAGCTCAAAAAGACTTGGCACGCTTTGAAGGCATCGGCGTTGAGCCGGCAAGTGCAGCTTCCATCGCAGGACTAAGGAAGCTTGCTGGCCAAGGCACAATCGATCGGGACGAGATCATCGTCTGCATTGCAACGGGTCATCTTCTGAAAGATCCAGAAGCCGTTATAAAAGCCTCACGTCCAC
>JBAULJ010000009.1:0-5057 GCA_049578125.1 Halobacteriota archaeon | reverse complement strand
TCGGATTGTACATGGGGTCGGAAACGTCGTTGCCCGATGCTACCCTGAAGTCAATCTCCGACTCGCTCGACATCGAGTTCATCCAACGGGCGGCGACGCAGATCACGGTCGACAAGCCGCAGGAGCTACGGAGCACAAGCGATGCAGTGATCGGGATCGCATACGACGCCGCATTTTGCTTTTACTATCGTTCAAACATTGAAGCGATTCAAAAGCGTGCACAAGTGGTCTTTTTTTCTCCGATTAGCGACCCGCTGCCCGACGTAAATGGGTTGTATTTCGGGGGCGGCTACCCCGAACTCTATGCCACGCAGCTGAGCACAAATAGACGCCTTCTGAAAGACGTCAAAACGAACGCGGACGACGGCATGCCCATATACGGCGAGTGTGGAGGGCTTATGTATCTGTCGCGCTCACTCTCCACGGTCGAGGGCAAGAGGGTCTTACTGGGAAACGTGCTCCCCCTAGACGTCCAAATGACAAAGAAAATCCAAGCATTGGGACACGTCAAAGTAGAGGCCATTACGGACTGTGCGATTGCACGCAGCGGCGATATCCTTCGCGGCCACGAATATCACTACTCGACTGCATCTGTTGATACCGACGCGCGATTCGCTTATCGCGTGACGAAAGGTGACGGAATCGACGGACGCGACGGCATCACGGAGAGCAACGTCGTAGCGTCGTATCTGCACGCGCACGTTTACTCAATGCCGCACGAGTTTGACTTGTTTGTCGCCAACGCCAACGCTTTTTCTCGGTCGTAAAAACGCTTAATGCGTTGCACAGCTCCGCGTACCGAGCTGCGTGCCAGGAATACTTGGCGTTGATTGGTTGGCCCTCAGCGTGAATCGACAGCGGAAGGACGATTGATTACGATATTCCCGTGAACGCTCTCGCAATATGCTCCTCAGCCGGTTTCTTTGTCACCAGGCTCGCGATGATAACCAATGCAAAGGAGATCGGGATAGCGACAAAAAGCGGGTCGAGCAGGCCAAGCGGTGGCGCTACGTTGATTCCTGTTATCTTTGGCGCCGTTTTCGAGTACACGATCATGTACCACAGCAGTGTCGCCGCTAGTCCGCCGACCATGCTGGCGATGATACCAGGCGTAGTTGCTTGTTTCCAATAAAGCGTGGCAGCAAACGGAGCGAGGAATGTCGCACCGAGAGCGCCGAAAGAAAACGTAGCGAGAAATGCGACGGCGTCAGGCGGAAACAGGGAAAGAAGCAGCGTGAGAACGATGACGACAAGCGTCGCGACTTTGGTGACTGTTGCCGAGGCGGCGCCCGCGAGACCCTTTCTGATGGCCTTGTCGTAAAGGTCTCGCCCAATTGCTGAGTCACTGACGTGGAACAGTGAACTCGCCGTTGACATGGAGGCTGAAAGTATGGCAAAAAGGAACAGGTACACAAACCACGCCGGGAAGACTGAGTTAATGAGTGTTGGCATAACTAAATCAGGGTTTGTCGGAATGGCGATCCCGTTGTTCTTAAAGATGACGTTGGAGAGCGCGCCTACCGTGAACGCGACGTAGGTCGTCAAGAAGATGAATAGCACGCCGATGGGAACACCGCGCCGAATCGCCCGAGCATTCTTAGCGGTCATGAACCGTACTGCGAGCTGCGGCTGGGCAAGGACGCCAATACCAACCCCGAAGATTAGCGAGCTGACGAGCATGAACGATTGAGAGCCAAACGAGGACATTGACGTGAGACCATTGGGGGCCATTTTCGCGGGCCCGAGGGCGGCAAGTGCTTCGTTCGCGGCTATCGGGCCTCCAAGCTGAATCCAAACAAGCGCGAGGAGGATGCCGAGCCCGATGACCATGATAAACCCTTGGACAGTATCGGTCCACAGGACAGCAAATAGGCCGCCGAGCAGAACGTAAGCGGCCACAATCACCGTAAATGCGATGATGGAACTCTCGTAAGATGTCCCGAAAGTGACTTGAATGAGGCGCGCAGTTCCGTTGAAAACGGCTGAAGCGTACGCAATGATGAAAATCGCGATCACAGCGCCGCCGAAGCCTTGCACAAAGCGCGAGTTAAAGCGCTTGCCGAGGAGTTCGGTAAAGGTAAGAGCCTGCAGGGTTTTGCTCATGATACGCGTGCGGTTGCCGAAAATGATGAACGCGATAAGGATGCCGACAATGATGTTGAGAACCGATAGCCAGAGAAGTTGCATGCCGTAGACCTGAGCTTGTCCGGCAAAGCCGATAATGGCGACCGCACTGATGAAGGTCGCGCCGTACGACATTGCAACGACTACGGGGCCGATACGTCGGCCGGCTACAAGCCAGTCTTGCACGTTTTTCGTCGCCTTATAGCCTCGGTAGCCGAGATAGATCATTATAGCCGCATAGATAGCGAAAATGACGAAGAAAGTGGCCACATCTGCCATTTACGTGCCCTCCTCCTCATCCTCGTCTTTTCGCGGCCACAATCCATACACGATGCCAAACACGACGCTAATGTAAATGAGTGTAAAAGCCGTAAAAACCGACACATCCATGCCCCAAATCATCACGTTCAATCCTCCGATAGCCCAATGCCTCCTCTCGGCGTCGCCGCTCGAGATACCATGCTACAAAGTAGCAAAGTCGCGCATATACGAACGAATACTACTTAAGGTTTTTGAAGTGTGCACGCTGACAGAAGCAGTCTTATGCCGTTTTACGCACCGTGCGCAGGGCATTTAGAAAAAAATCGAAGACCTAGCGGCATTGAGTGCGTCTGCATAATCCCCAGAATGCCCGAACTTCTCTGCGGGTAAGCGGCTGGAAATCCAACGCGCAGCCGTACATCAACGGCCTGCCACACCGCCACTTCACGAGTGTGCCTGCTTTTTTATAGCAAAGCGACACAAACAGAAACGAAGGAATTAGCATGGCGTCACAAGCAGCTGTATCGCCACTGAAAATTGAAAACGAGCTTAAAAAGCTTGCAAAGCAGAACCATGCAGAGCTGTCTTTCATCCTTCCGAGTGATATTGAAGTACGCAATTGGGTCAGATGGAAGTGTCAGTTTGGTTGCAAAGGTTTTGGAAAGCACTTAAGTTGTCCGCCATATGTGCCGGGACCTTCTGAGACAAGAGCGCTCTTGCAGGAGTACGAGCGCGCGTACATCGTCCATTTCAGAGGTATCCCCGGAATGCCAGCTATTGACCCAGGGAACATACCGGAGAATTGGCATCCGTTTCTGCGAGAGCTGATTTTGTGGATAGCAGAAACGATGTACGCGCTCGAACAACACGCGTTCTACGGTGGGTATTACAAAGCATTAGCGTTCGCGGCTTACCCGTGCGCGTTTTGTGAGGACTGCGTCGCGGAGCAATCGAAGGGCATCGTCGATATCTCGCTTAAGAGAGACTGCCGTCACGCTGAACGGGTGCGAACGTCAATGGAAGCCGTTGGAATCGACGTCTTTGCAACCGTCTCCAAGAGCAACCTTCCCATAGACGTCATTCCCTGCGAGGACAACATCTACGGCAAAATTCAGCACACCAAGATCAATTCATACGGCCTGCTGCTTCTCGACTGAGTCGACCACCGCCAGCATCACCAGATCCGCAACGACTCGCGGCGCCTATTGGGAGCGAAAGCTTAATAGCGCCTTTGCCTCAAAACTCACTGGACCCGTTTCAGCTCAGACAGCTGTAATAAGGAAGACGCTCTCAGACCAGATTGGTGATAGAAATGGACATTTTGAAGATCCCCCACATGGAAAAAGAAGAGTACGACAGGCTAATCAAGGAGAACTACGTGAGCCGGATCGCCTTCAAGGGCGACGCGTATCCGTACATTGCACCTTTTTTGTACGTTTTCGACGGGCGCTACCTCTATTTTTTGTCGACGAAGTACGGGAAAAAGATCCAATACTTCAACGAAAACCCCAACGTTGCCGTCGAGATAGAACGGTATAGCGCAGACATGTCGTCTTATACGTTCGTCACTTTGTTGGGGCAGCTTGCCGAAGTCGCCGATCGCACGGAAGGTCGACGTGTTCGACAGAGGTTCGTGAACATGATAACGACGCGCGCACTCTCGAGCAATGTCGTCGCTGCGCTCGGCCATTCGCCGGCCGAGCCGTTGGAATCTATCGTGAACGAGAACCGAAGCCTCATATGGAAACTTGAAAAGGTAGAGGAAATCATCGCTCTCAAGAACGCGTAGATGCTTTTTGCGCGTGAGCAATTCAGCTAAGCTTTCGCCGCAGGCTACAGATACTATTAATCTGAGAGCCTTAATCGGGCCAGGCCCTCCCTTCCCCTGAGCTCTCGCCAACGCAAGGAGCTGCCGCTTAAAAGAGTCGAAGAACGCACGAATCTGCACGGGACAGACCGTTCAGAGCGCTTCTTTCTTCCATGACGCTTGGAGAGTGGACTTTGCCTCCGCGCTACGGTGAACCGGCTGTCCAACCCCAGGGAGCAGAATTAATAAGACGGACCTGACTACTACTATATAAGCGAGACTAAATGACAGCCAAGTACGTTCCAGACACGAGCGTGTTGATCGACGGCAGGATCACCAAGCTCATAGACGACGGCGAACTGCGTGGAGCGGCAATCATCATCCCCGAAGCGGTTGTCTCTGAGCTCGAAGCTCAGGCAAACCAAGGACGCGAGATCGGCTTTAAAGGGCTAAATGAGCTTAAAGAACTCGCAGAACGAAAACGCTCGGGTGAAATCGACGTGATCTACGTAGGACGGCGACCCACGGCGGATGAAATCAAACTTGCCTCAGTTGGGGAAATTGATGCTATGATACGAACCGTCGCGGTCGAGAATGGTGCAACGTTTATCACGAGCGATATCGTCCAAAGTGAAGTCGCCCGCGCCAAAGGATTGGATGTCACGTACCTGCAGCCTGAAAAGGGGGCGGAAAAACCGTTGCTGCTACAGCGGTTCTTCACGCGCGACACTATGTCAGTATTTCTGAAAGAGGGTGTCCCTCCACGAGCTAAGCGTGGCTCGATAGCAGACCTTCGATTGGTCAATATTAGAAAGACTCGGATGAGCGAAAAGGAGATACGGGCCATTGCTACAGACGTCATTGA
>JBAULJ010000008.1:0-4069 GCA_049578125.1 Halobacteriota archaeon | reverse complement strand
GTGATGCACGGAAGATAATACCCGGTGCTCGGATATCCGATCTCCTTATCACGACCGTGTTGACGTATCGCCTTGTTGAGCAGCTGATCTGCATACCCAGTTGCGATAATGGCTCCGTCAATCGCTTTCTTGTAGAGCGCAACTTGAGAGATTTTCAGCATCTCTTCTCACTCGTGCTCAGTCCTGATGCTTTTGCACTTTTTCTATATCGTATTAATATATGATTATATATCAATATTTTGCCAAGAAAAAAGCTAAAGCAATCGGTTTCAAGTATCAAAGCGAGGCCCTAATTCATTAATCGCAAATGAGTCCCCTTTAGAATATTTTTTTGAATATAGCAGTTTGTGCTCTGCTCTGCAAAGAAGAATCACTTTGCAAATTCTTGCTTGCTTACGGGTGTGCTCGTTAAGAGCTATGGATTGTGCGTTGATTATTTTAAATGATTCTTAGAGGTAATGCTTGGACAAGATGCCCAACGCAGGAACTTGCACAACGATTGACTCATTCCCAGCGGAGCGAAGCGGACTTCAGATCGCGCGCAAAAGAGTTGAGTTGCGTCAAATGACAATAGAGATATATATGATCATATATATACACATTGAGAAGGTACTCTAAAAAACACAGCTATGAAGATCAGTGACCCAATAAAATCGCTTCAGAACTTTGCAGAGGCATACAACATCAACGTGGAGGAGCGTAAAAGTACGCTTAACGAAATTGCCGAAGAGATTGATGCGCGCGACACATACAAACAGGCACGCATGCTCAAGGCAGTAGCCGACTCAACGAGGCTTAAAATCATCAAGGCTCTGAGCCAACACGAACTCTGTGTTTGCGAACTTATGTTGCTGCTCAACGCACAGCAGTCTGCGGTGTCACACCACCTGCGTATACTCAAAGACGCCAACCTCGTGGTGGAACGACGTCAAGGCAAATGGAGCTTCCACCGACTTGCGGGCGATCGCCTTGGAACGCTTTTAAGAGCGCTCGACGAGTTGGAGTAGCACGAATGTGGTTCGCCTCCGATTGCATTTTTTAGAACGCACGTAACCTTCTGACCTGTTTTGCTGCACGTCGTTTTTTGCTGAGCGAGAGAATCAGCGCTACGATAGGGGCGCTTTCAAAACATTGATATATGTTAATATATCGATATAGGGTAGACCGCAACGACAAGTCGCCGACGAACGATAGCAGTTGTCCCGGTCTGGCCTCAATCGCGGTTAGCGTAGCAGCGACAACTAGCAGATATTTCAGATGAATACAATGACTCAATCGCTTGCACGATGCATCACTGTAGAGCACTTTCACTCAGTCAACAAACAAGAAGATGCCGACGCTCAACGTGGAACGACGGAGCTAAGCTTACACGACATCTTGCATGAGCTTCAGGGGGTTTTAGGAGAGGTAACTTGCATCGCATTGTGTGAGGTCACAGTGGGTGAAGGAGATAGCCGTCTCGCAGTTGGTAAGAGTGAGTCGATACAAATTACATGCAAAGAGCTGGGAATTGCCTGCTTACCGCTTGATGAAATCCTAAATCCCAACTTTGGAATGGGTTGCTGTGCTGCGTGCCCATATCAAGCAAACTCTGAGGTGTGCTGTAGGACATTTACGTATGAGGAACTTGACTCAAACTCGATGCCGATGACGCTAATAGTTACGGCTATATTGAAGTTGACATTCTGTTCTGAAAGTTTTACAAAGAGCAATATTGCCAAAGATTCACTCATAAAAAAAAAATAGACGTAAGTATAATATATTTAGATATATTCATATGTTCTATCGAAAGTCTGCGCTTAACGTTTAAGCCGATGGTAAAATGACAAAAATCGACCTAATCATATACGAGGGTGCCCTGTGCTGTCCCACGGGAATCTGCGGTCCAGAACCGGACAAAGTGCTGATTGAATTCAATGAAACGGTACAGAAAATTCGTCAAGAATTTAGTGCGGTCAACGTCGTACGGGCGAGCATATCGTTCAACACAAACTTGTTTCTCGAAAAGAACGAGATTATTGAATTAGTCAAGGAACATGGGCCTGATATTTTGCCCATTACGACGATTAATGGGAGCATCATTGCTAAACAGCGCTATTTAACTTACGAGGAACTGAAAAAAACCCTTAAAGAGCGCGGAGCAGGAAATGAATGAGTTGATAGAGCCTCAACGCCTGGGTGAGACAAAGTTCATATTTTTCAGCGGCAAGGGCGGGGTCGGCAAGAGCACGATGAGCTGCGCCACCGCTGTGTGGCTGGCAAAGAAAGGATATAAGACCATCATCGTAACCACCGATCCTGCTCCCAACCTCTCTGATATTTTTAGTCAAGAGATCGGCCACAAGATCACTCTCATTAATGGCATTGATAATCTCTCTGCTATTGAAATAAATCCAGATATTGCCTCTGATGAGTACAGGGAGCGGATGATCGCTCCGATGCGGGCTCTTCTAGACGAGAAGAATTTGCACGTTATGAAGGAGCAATTGAATAGCCCTTGCGTTGAGGAGGTTGCAGCGTTTGACAAATTTATCGAGTTCATGAATGACCCTGTTTACGACGTAGTCGTATTCGACACCGCGCCAACCGGACATACCGTCAGACTGCTGGAACTACCGAGCGGGTGGTGCACAGAATTAGATAAAGGCGGATCAACGTGTATAGGGCCGAGTGCCTCGCTGCAGGGGGCCAAGCAGAAGTATGAAACGGCAATCGCATACCTTCAAGACAGTAACAAGACGTCATTTGTCTTTGTACTCAGGCCAGAGAACTCTTCGATTCTTGAAACGAAGCGGAGCAGCGCCGAACTATCTAAATTAGGGATTGCTACTAATTTTTTTATAGTTAATGGGATGCTTCCAGAAGCGGCAAGTACTGATAGCTTTTTCAAGAAGAAATGGAACGAAGAACAAGCAATAGTAAAGCGAATTGAAGACGAGTTTGAAGGTAAGAAGCTTTTTTACCCCCTGAGGGACTCTGAAATCTCTGGACTGCCGTTTCTGGGATCGGTGGGGCAGACATTGTACGAAAATCGGAAAGAACCGACGGCCGTCGGTGAAGAAGCTGCAATCGATTTGTCAAATAAGGATGATCATAGAGCATCCAGCACGTTCGAGAAGAGGCAAGACCTAATCCCATTTTTTGCCCCAGTCAACGGAACGCGCTATCTCTTCTTCACAGGTAAAGGTGGGGTAGGAAAGAGCACGGTTGCCTGCGCAACCTCTGTATACCTCGCAGAAAAAGGTCTCAAGACGCTTATCGTGACGACGGACCCCGCCTCTCATCTGCAAGATATCTTTGGACAATACATTGAACCTGAACCGGCCGCTATTGCTGGCTTTGACAATTTGTTTGCGGCTCGAATCGACCAAAAGAAAGCGTGGGAGGAGTATAGCAAGCGAATATTACAGGCAGTCGAAGACAAAAGTGAAGAGATCCGAACAGCCGTTGAAGAGGATTTAAACTCCCCGTGCGCTCAGGAAATGGCCGCATTTGAGAAATTTATGAGCTACTTTGAACTGCACGACTATGATGTGTTGATCTTTGATACGGCGCCGACCGGACATACGTTAAGACTGCTCGAGCTCCCTTCAGATTGGAAAGGGTTCATTGACTTAGGCACGTTGACAAAAAAAACCTCTGATGAGACGAAGAACAAATACGCTCACGTTATTGAAGCGATGCGTGACCGAGCGAGTAGTACGTTCATATTTGTCGTGTACCCTGAGTATACCCCTATGATGGAAGCGTGGAGAGCTTCGGAGGACTTAAAAAAGCAGGTCGGGATAGAGACCGCCTTGGTCGCTGTCAATTATGTACTCCCCGAGAAGTTTGGAAGGAATGCCTTCTTTAACAACCGAAGGAGACAGCAAGAAAAGTACATCGAAGAGATAAAACAGCGATTTAAAACGCCAATATTTACCATCCCCCTCTTAGATCATGAGCCAGAAGGCCTGGATGATCTCAAAAGGCTGCAGCACGACGTTTTTAATTGAACGAGGGTGCGGAAAAATGAGCTTGCTTACAACAAAGTTGGGGACAAACGCCTCGTCTGGCGACGCATCTCAAC
>JBAULJ010000007.1:0-5211 GCA_049578125.1 Halobacteriota archaeon | reverse complement strand
GTATTTCGGAGGGGCGACACTCTTGAAATCGTTGATGATGACATCGCCTCTCGCAAGAAGGCCGATTAAGAGTACGAAAACGAGGATGAGCTGGAACAGTAGTAGGGGGATATTAATAAGAATGTTCCGTGCAACGCCGCCTGCGGTCTGAGTAAACGTCGTAACAATGACGCTTCCCCCGGTCGCGAGCCCCGCGATAAGTGTAGCTATGGGTCCTGCATTCGCAAGCCCGGGGTTGGCGAGCTTGACTGTGTTGGTGAGCCCTTCGCTAAGCGTTGCGTTGCTCGCTGCCGCTCCTGCTGCTATCTGCGCAATTTCCTGCACCACGATAACGGTGAGGTTGACTAGAGCGAGCGATAGGAAGACGAGAACCACGACCACGACTATGAGCGCCGCGATGCCGCGACGATGGATATATTTATTAAGCCAGTTCGTTGGCCACCATAGGACGTACGCGCTCCAGAGGGCCAACAACAAGGCGAACCTCCACGGCCAGACCATGTACAAAAGCAGCAGCACGATCGTTAGAGCGAGGAGAAGAAAGACTATGGAAGCGCGATTTTTTTCGAAATATGTAAAATCGACCATGGCTCGATATTCGTTTGTTAGGCTGGACCAGCGCAAGCTGCGCAGCAGCTCCAATTTCGTGCGTAAGACGACCGGCGCATATATTAGCTTTTTGATTTGATTCAACTTTTGCGAGGAGTCTAGAGGCGCGGCGCCGCTCTCGACTCAGCTTATCCAATATTTGGCCAATAGGACGAAGGTCGTCTTTTGATCGAGTTCACTTCTGATCAGCTTGTTTGTGATAGCCGTAGTTTGCTTTCATCTTGAGAGACTCGTCCAAGCTGAGAGGTGGAAGCTTGTTGTAGCTGACGGTCTCTCGCATTTTCGAAGTAGTGAATCACGTGATCCAAGAGGCCGCTAGACGCGCGAAGATCAAAGCCAAGAGCGATTGCAATGAGTGTGTAAGTAAGTGTGCGCGGGTTAACGACCGGCTTTTTTAAGCACACCAACAAGCGTGATCTCACGCTTATAAAAGTCGTTTCAGCCAAATAAATAGTTAAAAAAGGAATGCGGTGAGCAGAGCAACTGCTAGCTAGCCCTCACAGTCTGAAATTTGCCCGGCCCTAAAGGCCAAGAATCTGTTTCTTCTTCGCTTCAAACTCTTCGTCTGTAATAATACCGCGGCTACGCAGATCTGCTAAGCGCTCGATTTAATCGGTAAATGTTATTGGAAGAAACAAAAAAGGGGGAAGATGCCCCTATAATCCCAAGAGCTTCTTCTTCATCGCAGCGAACTCTTCGTCCGTTAGTGCGCCTGATGCGTGGAGATCTGCCAGTTTCTGTATTTCGGCAGCGGTATCGGTGCTGGCCGGTGCCGCGGCTGGTGCGGCGGCTGGTGCCGGAGCCTGCTGTTCGGCGGCCTGCTGTGCGGCAGCCTCCTGGGCCCTCCGTTCTCCCGCTCTCATTCCTATAACAAGCGCTGCTCCTCTTCCTCTCATTGTTCAGTCACCTCTTTTTGCCATGTCTTTCTCTACCTTCTGGATATTTTCCGGGGGGATCCGCCCCATGTCGATCACCTCGGCATTCATTTCAAGGAGGTCCTCCTTGAACTGGGTGGCCCAGACGTTCTCGAACAGGAGAAGGCCGGCCGTGCTATTGTTGGGCAACGATGCGGCGATCTCTTCTATATCGCCTTGTGAGAACCATTCACGGGTATTCTTTGACAATTCATTGAACGCAGCTCGCGCTTCTTCTGTCAGGTCGACTGCCTCGGATGTTACCAGTTTCCCGTTCTCATCCTTCACAATGAAAACCATATCGATCACCCGGATGATGCCTTTTTTTTCGAGTTTCAACAGTTCAGGGGCGGCCTTGCCACTGAACTTGTTCCCGGGAAACCTAATCATCAGGTAGTCCACCGGACCCATTACCTTACCTTGTGTCATAATACTCCTTTAAGCCCCTCTATGAAGGTGACTGCATAAATAACTGTGAATTCCATTTAAAATATCTTCCTGTAGTGACGATCATAGTCTGTGTCTCCGGATCTCTTATCGTAGTTCATAGAACCCGAAATTTTTAGCGCCGAACCTTGTCGAACCCTCAAGACCACAAAACCACAGATTATGCGGGAAGGAAGGGAAATCTTTCGAGAGCAGCAAGGCAGCAGTGGTTTCTCGCCGCACAAGTTTAAAGGAGACAATATCATGACGATTCGTAAAGGATCAGCCTCGCAACCAAGCCAACAAGTGTCTGAAAGAAAGCAGACAAGCTTGGGACTTTATGTGACGGCGCAAGAGGCTTACGAGATGTGGAAGGCCAAGCCTGAGCGGGTCAACATCCTCGACGTTCGCACCCCTGAAGAGTACGTTTTCGTCGGCCATCCGGAAATGGCTAGGAACCTTCCCATCGTCTTCGTAAAACACCAGTGGGACGCTGACAACAACGAGTTCGTTGTGGAGCCCAATCCCGTTTTCATCTCCCACGTGAAGGGTCTTTACGCACCCACCGACACGCTCTTGGTCATGTGCCGGTCTGGGGCCCGTAGCGCCCGGGCGGTCAACGCGCTTGCCAACGTCGGGTTTGTGAACGTCTACAACGTCATCGATGGCATGGAAGGGGACAAGGTGGACGACCCCGGAAGCGTAAACCACGGAAAGCGGATGAAGAACGGTTGGAAGAATTCCGGATCGCCCTGGACCTACGATGTCAATCCACAGCTGATTGGCATACCAAGCGTCAAGAGATAACTTGCTCTTCGACTACGTCCTGCACTAGCGCCACCGAACCCGGGTGAAGATGTGATCACGCAGATCGAGCGCCTCCGCGCGCATCGTTCTTTAACTCTCTATACGTGTATCATTTCGTGGCTGCTGCCATATCAATTACGCATGCAAGGTCAATTTCTTGCGGTGTTCTCAACATACTCGCGGAGCGGAACTCATTTACGCGAGTGTAGAAAATAGTAATTAGGACAAGCGCTCGGCTGTACATCGGCGGGTAACTCGGTGCGCAGCATGGACACGGTATGCATTCGACGAACTCGCCCCCAACCTTTCACATTCTCGCCAAGCCGACCGGCGCTATCTGCAACCTGAACTGTTCTTACTGCTTTTTCTTGGAAAAAGAGCACCTGTATCCTCACAGTCGCTTTCGGATGACTGACGAGGTATTGGAATCATATCTGCATCAGTACCTCGCCGCGCAGCGAATCCCGCACGCGACGATCGCGTGGCAAGGCGGTGAGCCGACCCTAATGGGGCTCGATTTCTACCGTCATTCGATCGCGTGCGAGCAGAAATACGCGCGTTCTGGCGTGACCGTTGAACGCACCCTACAAACGAACGGCACGCTTTTAGATGAGGAATGGTGCACCTTTTTCCGTGAGCATCACTATCTCGTCGGTCTGAGCCTTGACGGGCCGCGGGAACTGCACGACGTTTATCGCGTAGACAAGGTGGGACACCCGACATTTGACCGCGTGCTGCACGCTGCACGCCTGTTGCAAGACTATAACGTTGACTTTAACATTTTGTGCGCGGTTAGTGCTGCCAATGTTACGCGTCCCACCGAGGTATATCGGTTCTTTCGCGACGACGTGGGGGCGCAGTTCATTCAATTTATACCCATCGTCGAGCGGAATAACGAAACGGGCTTCCAAGAAGGGAACACGGTAACGGATCGCTCCGTGACAGCAGAACAATGGGGCCGCTTCCTCATCACCATCTTTGATGAATGGGTCACCCGCGACGTCGGTCGCGTGTTCGTGCAGCATTTCGACGCAGCTTTAGCGGCGTGGGCGGGGGCGCCGCCTGCCGTATGCATCTTTTCCCCGACCTGCGGCACCGCACTCGCGCTCGAACATAACGGCGACCTCTATTCGTGTGATCACTTCGTTGAGCCAGACTACCTGCTGGGCAACATCTTGGACACACCGCTTGTCGAACTGGTGTCCTCAGACGCGCAACGTCAGTTCGGATTGAACAAGCGCGACACACTCCCGCGGTACTGTCAGGAGTGTCCGGTCCGTTTTGCGTGCCACGGGGAATGTCCCAAGAACCGTTTTATAGAGACACCCACGGGTGAATCCGGGCTGAACTATCTCTGCGCGGGCTACCGGGCGTTCTTTGCGCACATTGATCAATCCATGCGACAGATGACGGCGCTGCTGCGGCAAGGGCGTGCGCCGGCCGACTTGATGTCGAAGCATCGCCGGCCGACTGCGCCGGCAAAGGCGGGCCGCAACGATCCATGCCCCTGTGGCAGCGGATTAAAGTACAAGAAATGTCACGGAGTGCAAAAGAGGGGCTCGAAAGAAACGGAATCAGGAAAAATTCAATTTTGAAGGTGCAAGATTACTAACGACCTCAATGTGTATACAAATACTTTGTTAGTAAAAAATCGCCTTTCTCTGTTTATTTTATTTTAAGCGATTTTGTGGGGAGTAGCCACCCAACGACTCACAAAATTCAGTCCATCTCGTGGCAGAGAGTGTCGTCGCCGGGTGTCGTACGGTCAAATGGGAAGCCAGCGGCTAGTCCTTCATAATCCACCCCATAACTTGTTTCTCGTAATCCACGAACGGTTCACCGGCAACGTCCACCACCACTCTGTCAATGGTCCCGCCCGTGAAGCTGAAAGGTGGCGCGTAGTCCGACGAGACCGGAGACCCGCTGTCGCGACCGACGCAAAGCCCCTCGCCCACCAGGCTAAAGTAGCCGGGCTGCGTCTTGATCTCGGACTGTCCCACCTGCTCGGTGTCAATATAGAGGGTGAGCGTGCCGAGGGCGCTCTTGGTCTGCGGGTCTTGGCCTGTCCTGCTGAATTCAGCAGTGAAGACGTGCCGACCAGTGCTGATCTTTATGTTCGAGGTGACTTTTTGAATGTCTTCCCCGAGCCAGTTGTAGACATAGTAGAGCCGCTTGCCCTTAATGTACAGACTGTGGCCGCCCATGAGGTGACCTTGGGCGAAGAGCACGCCTGCCGCCTCAGTGGTGTCAACAACAACGCCTGCGGCTATGGTGTACGAACGTCCCCGGATATTGACCGCGACGCTCTCAGAGACGTCCGCGGTGTTGGGATAGTAGATATAGCGGTTTCGTGGCTTTGTTGGTTGCGGGCGCTCTGTGAGCATAATTTCGAGCGGCGTGCGATCGTCGAGTGGCAGTGCGTTGTAAACGCCGGCGGAGTAGTTCCACAGTCCCT
>JBAULJ010000006.1:0-3512 GCA_049578125.1 Halobacteriota archaeon | reverse complement strand
GCTGACGGTCTCGAACAAGAATCCGTATGTCGGGGAGCAGGTGACGTTTACGGTGCAGCTCAAGCGGTGGAACCCGGCGACGAACAGCTACGTGGGCCTGCCGTATAAGTGGGTCACGGTCTGGTACCAGGTGAGCGGCGTGTGGAAGACCGCCGTTGCGAAGACGAGTGCCTACGGCACGATCACGTGGTCGCAGAGCTGGGCGGCGTCCGGAAGCACCACGTTCGTCGCTGCGTTTGCCGGAGACGGCACGTACGCGAAGTCGCAGAGCGCCGCTGTGACGATCAGCGCGCAGAAGATTCCGACGAAATTGACCTTAGATCCAATATACGGCATCTGGGGTAATCTCTACCGTCAAGGATACGTCAGCGGAAAATTGACCGATCAGAACGGCAACGCCATAAATAAAAAAGTAACGATCGTCATCACTTCGCAGAAGCAGTATATGAGTCCGAGCAATCCTGGCATTTGGATCGAGCTTGGCACCGTGACTCTGGGTACAGTTCAAACTGATTCGTCGGGCAGCTTCAAGGATTTCTATGTCCAGATTCGCGCACACGAGATGTCGGATAATCCGCTGATTGAGAATGAAGTGAATTGGTATAACTTCCAGGCACACTTCGCCGGCGATAGCCAGTCCTATCCATCGGATAGCAATATCGTGAATCCAAACCCAAGTGATTGGTGGTAGGGGAGTTACCGCTAACGAGTCAAACGGTGCTAAAGAATACGAGCGATAACGAGGGGGCGCCAACGCGTCCCCGAATACGCTTGTCATTGTGCTGGTTGTTTAGCCGCAACACTGATCGATAGCAGATCACTTCTGTGCTTCGGAAACTGTCGTGATGATTTTCTGATTAATGGGAGTCTTTAACACACGAATGCACGCCTTAACCTGCATAGAATCTTCAAGGAGCATTTTATAAAGCGTGTGCCACATGGACTAAAAATATATGTGCGGAATTTGCGGCATATACGGCGCAGAAGACAAACCTCTACTTTTAAAAATGCTCTCAACCTTGAAGCACCGCGGGCCGGACAGCCAAGGAGTTTTTTGTGATTCACGTATTTCGCTAGGCCACTCTCGTTTGAGCATAATAGACTTGTCAAACAAAGGAAAACAACCGATGTCAAACGAGGAAGGGGATATCTGGATATCAGTCAATGGCGAAATTTACAATTTCAAGGCGCTGCGTGCGCAATTACAGCAACTCGGACACGAGTTTCATTCTGACTCTGACAGTGAAGTGGTTGTCCACGCTTATGAAGAATATGGAATACGCTTCCTCCAGAGGCTCAGAGGCATGTTTGCTCTTGCTATTTACGATAGCAAGACTAGCACGGTGCTGCTTGCGAGGGATCGTATCGGAAAAAAGCCACTCTACTATGCTATAGATGACGGTAGGGTAATTTTCGCCTCAGAAATAAAAGCGATTTTGGAGGCTGGCATCGCCAAAAAAATAAATTTTCACGCATTATGTGCGTATTTAACTTTCCAATACTCTTTGGGAGTACAAACCCTTTTTGACGGGATCAAGAAGATAGAACCAGGCACGTTTTTGCTGTGCAGTGACGGAAAAATAAGACGTGAGCGCTATTGGGACTTGTGTGAAGCGAGCCCTACTACTACGCGCGAGGATGAGATTGCCGATGTGCTCCGGGCGATGCTTGAAGAATCGGCCCAGCTCAGGATGATTGCTGATGTTCCCGTTGGTGCGTTCCTCTCTGGAGGAATTGATTCTTCTTCGGTCGTCGCTCTGGCCCGGCCTCATTTTTCCGACAGTGATTTTCACACGTTTTCTTTAGGATTTGAAAAAGTCTCTGAATTTAGATATGCACGGGTTGTAAGTGAGCACTTAGATACCGTTCATCACGAGATCGTCATTACCCCTGAAGACGTCGCACGCGACATCGATCGTGTCGCTTGGTATTACGACGAGCCGCTCGGAGATGCTGCCATAATCAATAATTACTACCTTTCAAAAGAGGCAAAGAAACACGTGACCGTTGTCGTCGCGGGAGAGGGGGGAGATGAACTCTTTGCGGGGTACCCAGCGCATGGGCTGGCGAGAAATATGTACAGGTTTTATCGACTCCCTAGGGTATTCAGAGGAATAATACATCCTCTGAGCCGATTGATCCCCGGTCGAGGTGATATATGTTCTCGAAATAATACGATCTATCGTAAAATGTGCGTATTTGGACAGAAGAATTTTGGCTTGGCATACTTCCAACTTGGAATCTATATGAGTTCTGCTGAAAAGGAGAAGCTAATGTATGCTACATGTCCGGACCCTGTCGCGAGTGCCATCTGTGGCCCGGAGATGAAAGATCCATTGAACAAGATGCTTGCACTCGACTGCAAAAATCTACTTCCTGAGAAATTTCTGATGAAAGCAGACAAGGGTACAATGGCGAATTCAATTGAAGAACGCCTCCCTTTGTTGGATCAGGAAATAATAAATTACGCATTCTCGATTCCATCCTCCTTGAAATTGAAAAACGGAGTTGAAAAATACATCCTTAGGAAAGCTGTTAAAGATTTGCTGCCACGCGCGACCATCGATCGGAAAAAAATTGGATTCGGAACTCCGTTAGACGCGTGGATGAGTGGAGAATTGCACGAACGCGTTATTAACTCACTCCAAGAAGGCCCGCTAATTAGTCATCTATTTCGACTCGACAAGTTACACAAATTAGTGCAAAAATTCCAGGACAACCCGCAGTTTCGGTTTTCAACGATATGGACCATTTTCGCACTGGAAGTGTGGCATGAGACTTTTTTTAACTGAAATTTCCGCGCCTCAGCGTATTTCTTGCTTCCCACGCTCTTAGATATCGCCAGCCGTTCTAAGGCACTTGATGTCTCTTTAAGGCTGCTTAACGTGATCTCAGTGCAATTAGCGTGATTGCACGACGCGAAAAGCTACCGCTATCCTCGGCGTAGTATCATCGTCGCTATTGTTCTCGCAGCAGGCATGACGAGTTTTTCGCCAGGACCCGCCAGCCTTACCGCCCATTCGGAGTTTAATTATACTGTGAATCTATTTGCAGGCAGGACCGTGAGCGATTGCAGAGATAGGTTGCGCTAAATAGCATCACGTACGCTTCGAGTGCTGAGACAAGGGCCGAACGGATCACGCTGAACCGCGAACCACTTTGCTGTATAAATAATCGCCTACAGCCGCCCTTCGAGATCGCCTTCTCGCTGCAAAGTCACCGTCGAATGCGCAAAACACGCAAGTTCCCTTTACCTGCACGGCTTTCGCAACGATCGCAAAGTGCGTGCTCGCCTATCTCGGTGCTTCGTCTTACACGTGCTCAAGCGCCACAGTGGAGTAGTCGCGCCGCCGCTCAAGTAGTGCGTTTGCGCAGACAAACGGGTTTAGCATCAACATACTCACATCACGGCGAGAGCAATTGCCGATAGTTGCTACAGAAGCAATTTTTCATCGGTGGCTCAGTTCATTGATCCTTGGCCCGACGTGCCCCGACTCTTGAAAACCTTAAGT
>JBAULJ010000005.1:0-2193 GCA_049578125.1 Halobacteriota archaeon | reverse complement strand
CTGTTGCGACCAGAACCGTTCCGTATTGCGAGTAATATTGCCGCCCGCGTCGTTATACGTGACCTAAGCTGCTTAACCGGCTCTCGCTTTGGTGAGTAATCGGCGCTTGAAAATATTCATCTCACGCGTATGCGCTCAATTACCTCGTCAGCCGAGTCTCGTATTTCTTCGCTTTCAATTCGCGAATACTTAGGTTGCGAGACGCCAATTAAGGCGGCGGGATGAAGCCGAAACGCAACGGTTAAATCGTTGCACAATTCTTAGCTAACCAGTTGAGCAGGTGCTCTGCAGTTTAAATTAGGCAGAACGACATCGAAAACGAAATACGAGGAGGTGAGGGAGATGAGTCCGCTTAGGATCATAGAATATCTATTATTACTTTGTTTAGTGGTTGGCTTCGGGTATATGGCCTACACGAACGTTTTTCACTGGAGCTTCACAGCTGGCATCATTATTCCGCTAATAGTCATAGTCCTTCTATTCATTGAAGATCGAAAATAATAGCGGGGTATGGCTACATCGCAGTCGACAAACGTTGCTGTATCTGACTCGTGTTGCAGCTAGCGGCGTGAAACAGAAAGATTATGCGCTTGTGGCGCGTTCTGCGACGTGTGTACCCGATCTGCACGCACACAATAAGCGTCCAAAGCGCTAAGCCGTCGCACGCGTATCCGATTATCAGGCTGCCGCGCGCGTTTCGACGACTCGTAGGTGCCGCTGCTACGATTTACGAGACGATGCATAATGGCGCTCTCGCGTCTCTTGTGGTTCCTCACGGCAACCGCAAACGCGATTGTTCAAGCGATTTAGACGGAAAAAATCCCTATAGAAGCCTTTGCACGGCGAAGGTCGGGCCTCCTCTTCTCGCCGCGTCTCTGCTCTCGTCGCCCGATCACGGCGATGCATACGATGGCCCGTAGGCGAGCAGCAGCCACAGCGCGAAGGCAGTAAGCAAAAAGCCCACGACGGCCCCCGCAAGCGCCTGAGCGACCGTGTGTTTCTTGAGGTAGACTCTGCTCCATATGACGGGCGGCAAGAGCAATCCAAGCAGCGCGCCCCAATAGCCAAACACAAATACGAGCACGGTGGTCGGACCTGCGATGCCCATCGTGTGGATGCTGATTTTCCACCGAAGATTGACGAAGAAGAGAAAAAGCGTGCCCGCGAAATAGCCAAACATGACTGCAGTCGAGAGCACGGGCGCGCGAATGATCAGCAAGACCGCGGTGCCGATAAAATACGAAACGGTCGCTAAAAGCAGTGGATGGCTCCTATCTGTTCTCGCAGGCAGGTCCATGTCGTGCGCATTTGTTCTCCTCGCCCAGATGATCAAGATGCCCAGAGGCACAATTGCGGCAAAAAGCGTCGTGAGGAACGTTAATGCGACAAAGAACAGCCCGCCCGACTGCGAGTAGTTGATGAGCGCGAACGTGAGCACAGCGATGACTGGCGGAATCGTTGCGTTAGAGATCGCGGTAGCCCACTTACGTTTTTCGCGATCCGCGGCCGTCATTTCCCGATTGAGCACGCGCCGTCACATGAACGCTGCAGCGGTTTAAAGCTTCGGGTTTGTGATGCTGTGCTCTCGGCGAAGCGCCCTCACTTCTCTCTCGCGGTCTATGATCACTTCTGATAGACCAGGAAGGCAATCGCCAAAACGAACAAAACGATAGCCACGCTGGAAAGCAGACTGAACCCGCTGATCACCTGCGCATAGGCAGTGAGTGCGATCGCTGCAAACATCAGCATGATGGCCACTTTTGCTCGTGTTTTCATAAGAGATCCTCAAATGCGTCCCTATTTTTCAATAGAATGCTATGACAGGGGCACCACTCTAGTAAAAACGTTTCGAAACGTAACGTGTGCCACCAGCACAGAATTCGCGTGGTTAAACAAATAGCGAGCGGCGCCCACCTAATCGTGAACGCGTGCTCGTTCCGCGCGAAGTGTATTGCTTCAGCGCGGTTGTCTTTTGCGCCGCAGTCCGAGCAAAACTGCTTCACTTGACTCGAATTCCAGTTTCACTGGCCTCATCAAGGCGAAAAATGACATGGCTTGCGACGCGATCAGTTAACGCTGTCTTGGGAATATTTTTTTATAAAAACCTCAGGAAGGCTTTGTTATGCAAAAAGTTTAAGCCGAGAACAAAAACACTAGCTATTTATAGTAGATTGGAGGCGCGATGTGCCGGAC
>JBAULJ010000004.1:0-17259 GCA_049578125.1 Halobacteriota archaeon | reverse complement strand
CGTTAGACGTCGTCCTACCGTATCTGGATCCGAGGGTAGTCTTTTTTGGATTGGCGATTGACGGCGCTTGGAAACTCCACAACGGGATCAACAAATACGTGCTACGGAAGGTGGCCGAACAAGTGATGCCGCGCGAACTAGCTTACCAGCAGAAAAAAGCGATACAGTACGGCACAGGGATCAGTGCAACGTTGCAGAGACTAGCGCGCAAAAAAAACCTACCTTCAACAAATAGAAGGGGCGCATTACGGCTTTATCTACGATCAATTGCCGAAAAACACGATATAGCGGTGGCAGAATGATAACCAAAACCGATGTTGAACGTATAGCACGACTCGCTTGCATCGAGCTTGACGACGAAGATCTGCAAGAGTTTACCGTTCAGTTCAATTCTATACTTGAATATTTTGAAGAGCTCGAAGACATTGAAGCGGAGCTGATCGGGCAAGAAGAGCGCAATGTGTTGCGCGCAGATGAAGTCACGCCAAGCTTATCGCAGCAAGAAGCTCTCTCGAACGCACCGCGAGTCGATAGCGGCTATTTCAGGGGCCCACGGATACTATGAGTCATAGAGAACACATCGAAGAAACGCTCGAGACAATCGAATGCAGTGACCTAAACGCGTTCATAACGGTTGATTACGAAGGCGCGCGTCGACAAGCTGCAAAAGTTGATACAGGCGAACTCGACGGGCGACTCGCTGGCATTCCGGTCGGGATTAAGGACGCCATTTCAACCAAAGGGCTGCGAACCACGTGCGCTTCGAAGATGCTAGAACATTACGTCCCGCCGTACGACGCATTCGTTATTCGGAGACTTCGCGAAGAAGGTGCTGTTTTAATTGGAAAAACTAACATGGACGAGTTTTCGATGGGCGCGTCAACAGAGACGAGCTTCTTCGGGCCGTGCAAGAATCCGTGGGATCTTAACTGCGTGCCGGGAGGCTCCTCTGGGGGCAGCGCAGCTTCCGTTGCTGCGCACGAAGCTGATCTCGCATTGGGTTCTGATACAGGGGGTTCGATTCGATGTCCCGCGTCGTTCTGCGGGATGGTCGGGTTGAAGCCAACGTATGGTCGGGTGTCACGAAGCGGACTCGTTTCGTACGGTAACTCAATGGAGCAGATAGGTCCTATTGCACGAACTGTGAAAGCGTGCGCCGTGTTGTTTGAGATTATTGCCGGCCACGATCCCTCAGACAGCACTTCGCTCGACATACCAGTGCCGCGCTGCGCCTCCCGACTAGCAAACGACATAACTGGTTTGAAGATTGGCGTACCACTAGATTTTTTTGGCGAAGGGGTCGATCCGGCCGTCGAAAACGCGACGAGGGACGCGATAGATGTGCTTGAGGATTTAGGTGCGCGCGTTGCAGAGACATCGATGCCCAGCCTTAAATATGCGCTTTCAGCCTACTATATCCAAGCGATGTCGGAAGCCTCTTCCAACCTTGCCCGGTACTGCGGGATCATCTATGGACACCGAGTTGAAAGAGATCACGATTGGCATCGAACCTTCTCGGAGAATAGAGCGTCTGGATTTGGAAGAGAGGTCAAAAGACGCGTGCTTCTCGGGACGTACGCGCTCTCGGCGGGATACTATGACAAGTACTACCTAAAAGCGCTTAAGGCGCGGACGCTTATTAGCGCCGACTTTCAGAAAGCTTTTCAACAATACGATGCGCTTATCACACCAACGATGCCGTACGTTGCATTTGAGATCGGAGAGAAAATCGAGGACCCCCTGTCATTATACAAGGTGGATATTAACACCGTTCCGGTCAATCTTGCGAACTTACCAGCGCTTTCCGTTCCCTGTGGACGAAAAGGACGTTTGCCTATTGGCATGCAAATCATTGGTGATCGACTTAAGGAAGCGCTGCTGTTCAACATTGCGTGGCAGTTCGAGCGCAACACCGAATTCAATAGATACGCCAAGTGATGGCGTCCACGTAGCACGCAAATTGTCTCATAAAAAAGCGCTCATAGAAATGTGAGCTATCTCGTGCTGCTTCTAGCAAAAGACTGTGCGAATTATTCGCTGCAATCAGACAAAGTCCAGAATTCCGCAAGGTACGCCTATAAGCCGTCAAATAACGTTTTTTGAATCAAATATATGTAGCCCGGGCCACATAGTGCAGTACGGTGCAACGTATGGCTGATCCTAAAGACCTGATACGAAAATTCGAATATGGAGAGAAACTAAAGTCTGAAGTATCAATAGCAAATCAACTGCTCGAACAGCTTGTTGGGTTGAAAGATGATCAATTCATTGGCGGTCTGAGAATTGTAGAGGCTTATTTAAATTCACTTATGATGGAAATAAAGCTCGCGCAGAACGTGCTCGGTTCGAAAGTCGTCTTTTCACGAACCGCACGCAAACTGACAGAAGCAGTCGGACGAATCACGCTCAAGGAGTACGACGAAGCAAGAATGTGTTTCAGCGAAGCGCTTACTGACGTGACCACGGTGTGCGTGGAGTCATTTGAAGCATTGGCCAAACTTAAGCTAATGTAAGGGAGCAAAGCTAACAAGCCAGTGCGCTAACGACCGAACAACTGAGAAGACAAACTGCAGTATCTAGCTGTTCTGTCGAACGGATCCTAAATCTTCAGCTTTTGCTGAGTCACACGACTAGCTCAATGTGCTACGACCAACGCGGCTGAGCAAGAACCGATACCGACGTGGACGCTTGAGGTTGAATGGGCTCTCTCACTTGAGAGAAGACATCCAAGTACCTGCGTCCGATTCTGTCCCAAGTGATGGACTGCGCGTATTCGTACACCCGTCGACTTGTCGCGTTTCGAAGTCCGCTGTCGGAGACCAAAAGGTTGATTTTTTCAGCGATATCCTCTGGACAGCCAAACTTCACCAACAAGCCTCTTCCGTTTGACAAGGCTTCTGCTGCGTGTGCAAACTCCGTTGCTACTATGCTCTTGCCGCAACCAATTGCTTGGGAGAGAACGCCGCTTGATATTTGATCGGGATTCGCGTTTGTCACCGCACATATGTCAGTTGCTAAAAAGTGCGCGATCATCTCTCTATTTGATAGGTAGCGCTCCACAAACACGACATTGCGTGCAAGTCCAAGCCTCTTTACGAGGCTGTCAAGCTTTTCCCTGTATCTCTGCCGCACTTTTTGGTCGAGAGCGGGATGGGGCTCTCCGACAACCATGTAGGTTATGTCCTGGTTTGGATTTGCCTCAATGACTGACGGCAAAGCCTCAATAACATTTTCAATCCCCTTGTCTGGATTAATTAGACCGTAGCTGGCGATAACGAACTTTCCCGACAAGCGCAAACGCTTTTTTGGCAACGTTGTGTAAACGAAAGGCACCGCTGGCACCCCGTGCGGAATGAGCGTAAGCTTTTTCCTGTCCAAGCCATACGTGTTTTTTAGCAGCTCAATTCCTGCGTTTGCTGACACGACAACCCTATCTGAGAGCGCGTAAATGTCTTTAACGACGTTCCTCATTCCAGGCGGTGGATTTGGCAAGACCGTGTGCAGAGTAGTGACTATCGGTTTTCTTACCCGTCTCATGAATTCCAAAATATAGCTGCCGAAGTCGCCTCTGTAAAGTCCAAACTCGTGTTGAATATTAACAACATCAATTTTTGAGTTGTTTATCTTATTAGCAGCTGCCACGTAACTGTCAGCATTGCAGTCTTTGATGACGTTAAACGTTTTGGAGGCAAAGCGCTTGCTCAGGACAAACTCTTTTTTGCTCAGCTGCGCCGCTTGGGCTCGGAGAGACGCGTTACTTAAAAAAAGCTTCTTGCACTCTTGAACTACGCTAACGCTCCACGTTACGTTGTCAGCAATGCTAGAGATGTTTGCCGCAAGATCGTGCGTGAACGTGGCTATCCCGCATTCCCGGGGGGGAAACGAACTTACAAAGTTGACTCTCAAAGGTTTGGGACTTAATATTGAACCATCTCCTAAGATACGTTTCTTTTGCACGCGCTAAAACTTATGCCTCGCTGAGCTAAAACGCGAAAATTTGCGTCATTAATCGCGCTATGCACGGCCATTGAAATATTGACAGATAGAAATGAAAGGAGCATTACGCTGCGAATCCTTTAGGCAGCTCGGAAACGAATTGGCTCCGATGTGAAGCTTGCGGCTTAACCGATACTGATTAATAGAACCCGCACTAATGTAAAAATGGTGATACTCGATGGCCGAAGAGAAAAAAGAAGAGTACAAGTTTAAGAAAGACATGAAGTCGGGAACTCTTAATGCCCCTGATACCGACGCCTACAACGCAAACTACGAGCACGAACAAGACATGGACAAGATCAAGAAACTCGAAGTGTGCGACCTCGGCCCTGATACCGAAGGCATCTGCGAGCCAGAAGAGAAAAAACCCGAACACGTCTTTGTTTCTGAAGAAAAGAAGAAGAAAGAAAGCTAAGTTGATACGGTTGGCGCTTATCTACTAAGCAGGCAAAGTATCTCCACTGTTACCTTTTTTTAGGACGCGCGCCACCAGCACGTATTCGCGACTGCGGTAAGCGACGCAGAAACCGCGAAATATCGCAATTGATCTTCCTACGTTGTTTTTTACAAGATTTTTTATAGATTGAGGGCAGATTCGACTAAGATGAAGGTATGGTTCATCGGGATAAAGGGCGCTGTCGCTACAACGACACTTGTCGGCGTTCTCGCTATTAAGCGGGGTTTAAGCGCCGCCAACGGCATACCTTCTGAGGATGAGAGTTTCTCCCGACTAAATCTTGTGCGACTTGAAGACATCGGATTTGGTGGCCATGACATCCGAAACGTCACGCTGTACGAAGCAGCTTACCAAAACGTGAGCGAGAACAATACGTTTGACACGACGCAGCTGGTGAAATTGAGAGAGGAGATTGAGTCTATCCCAGTGAGCTGCGGCATTGTCAACAACTGCGGAAATGCAATATCTGCGCTATGTGATAACGACGAGCAAACGCTGAGCGAAGCGGCGAATCAAGTATCTAACGATCTTCGACACTACGCCGGAAGCGAAGACTGTGTCGTTGTAAACTTGGCCTCAACTGAACCTTACTTCGCACCGCAACCTGAGTATGCCACTCTCGAGAGTTTTGAAACGGCCATCGAAACGAACTCAAATAAGATTCCGGCGAGTGCAATCTACGCGTATTGTGCCATCAAGAATGGAATGCCATATATAAATTTCACGCCATCGATGGGCAACGATATTCCGGCAATAAAGGAATTGGCAAAAAAGCGAGGCGTACCGCACTGCGGAAAAGACGGGAAAACCGGAGAGACCCTCGTCAAAACGGCACTGGTGCCTATGTTCAAGTATCGCCATCTGAGAATCGACGGGTGGTACGGAAGCAATATCCTCGGAAACTTGGACGGACGTATACTGCAGCACCCCGATAACAAACAGTCAAAGCTGATCACGAAGACGAGCGTCGTGCCGAAGATGCTAGGCTATGAACCGCATTTAGGCAGTCGCATTGACTATTTTCCGCCTCTTTCCGACCACAAAGTTGCCTGGGACTTCATCTCGTTCAAAGGCTTTTTAGACCATCGAATGAACATGCAGTTCACGTGGCAAGGGTGTGACAGCGTGCTCGCAGCACCCCTCGTTATCGACCTCGTCCGCTTCATGGAGCTATCAAAGCGCAAAGGCATAAGCGGGTTGGTCGACAAGCTCGCACTCTACTTCAAAGATCCTCTTGACAGCGGCGTCTTAGATCTATGCTCGCAATACGCCCTATTCAGCGAATGGATCGAACAAATGTAGGATTTTCAGATCGCCGATCAGGCACATTATACCGCCCCCCTTGACAAGCAGCGGCGGAAGACACAAGATGGTGAATTGCGCACGCAAATGCTGCAACTATTTATCAACTTTGAAGTAAATCTTACTTAGGATAACTATGCCACGCGAACATAGCGGCGAAAAACCAACAGATCGAGACGATCAGCAATCAGATTCCTTGGTCGATGAAAAAAATGACATAAAACGCGTTAAACCGAAGGACCAAGGAGTCGTCGAAGCGGACGATCAAAAAGAGGACAGAGAAATCTATGACGGCTCACTCGAGCTCAAAATAGACGAGGCGACCGAAGAACACGACGGAGCAGTGGTTGAAGAGATCGATCACGACCCGTGGGGAAAAGAACCGGACTACGGATATCAATACGACAAAGAGGTCGTTAACAAGGAAATCGCTGCAGGTGAGGGCGTCTACACGCCTGAAGGTCGAGAAGAGCTAGTCGAAGACGATGAGATAACGACCGAGGAGGCCTTTTATATGGAAGGACGTGACAAGGTCTTCAAAAAAAAGACCAAGGGTTATACGAACAACCCCGAAATTCAGGAGCAGTGGAAAGAGGACTGAAGCGAATTAGAGTCGTTTCCACCGTCAAATCGGCCCTATCACATCTTTGTTGCGCCCGTTATCTCTTCTGTTGAAAGTGGGGTCGTGGCGTTCCCGCTCGAATCGAAGCGCGATCGGTTCAAGAACTACCCCCGTTTCCGTTCAGCTCGTTATTGAGGAATTTTTCATATCCAGCTAGGTCCAAGAGTCCGTGACCGCTGAAGTTAAACACGATTACCTTAGCCTCGCCGGTCTGCTTGCATTTGATGGCTTCGTCTATTGCTGCCTTGATAGCGTGACTCGTTTCTGGAGCCGGACAAATGCCTTCGGTCTGGGTGAAGAGTGCGCCTGCCTCAAACGTTTGAAGCTGCTCATAGGACACGGCGTCGACGTAGCCGAGGTTCTTTAAGAGGCTTAGGCTTTGTGCGTCGCCGTGATAACGAAGCCCGCCGGCGTGTATGGGCGATGGAACAAAATCGTGTCCTAACGTATACATTTTAACCATCGGCGCGAAACCAGCCACGTCACCGAGGTCGTACTTGTACTCGCCCTTTGTAAGCGTCGGGCAACTTGTCGGCTCCACCCCTATGAATCGCGTGCCATTTCCATTTCTGATGTGCTCTCCAAGAAGCGGATATGCAAATCCGGAAAAGTTCGAACCGCCACCAACGCACCCGATCATGATGTCAGGGTTTTCGTCTGCCTTCTTGAGCTGGGCAACCGTCTCTTCCCCGATAATGGTCTGATGAAGCAGAACGTGTTCCAGTACCGACCCCAGCGAGTACTTGGTCTGTGCAGAGGCCAAACTCGTTTCAGCTGCCTCACTTATGGCAAGCCCAAGAGAACCAGGATGATCAGGATCTTCGGCAAGTGCTTGTCGTCCGCTTTGGGTTAGAGTTGACGGCGAAGGAATGACTTCGGCCCCATAGAGTCGCATGAGCGTTTTTCTTGATGGCTTCTGGTCGTAGCTCACCCTGACCATAAACACCTTGCACGAAAGGTCAAACATTGAACACGCGAGCGCCAACGCGGTGCCCCACTGCCCGGCACCGGTCTCCGTCACGAGACCCTCGCTGCCGTCAATCTTATTGTAGTACGCCTGGGCAATGGCCGTGTTAGGCTTGTGCGATCCAGCAAACGACACGTCCTCCCTCTTATAATAGATTCGGGCAGGCGTTTTCAAATAGTCTTCAAGCCTCTTGGCCCGATATAACGGGGTCGGCCGTCCGAGTCTGAAATACGCCTCCAAGATCTCGTCCGGTATATCGATATAGCGGCTTGTGGCCACTTCTTGCTTAACTAATGAGCTCGAAAACAATGCGAGCATATCGTCAAGTGTCGCAGGCTCTTGAGTGCGAGGGTTTAGCGGGGGCGGCAGCTTTGCCGGTAGATCAGCTTGAATGTTGTACCAGCTTCTCGGCATCTCATCTTCATCTAATAGAATTTTTACGTCGCTCATGCTTATCACAATGTATTTTATTATACTCTAATGCTAATATCTATACTTTAATGTATTTTAGTATCTTATATAGTTTGCGCAGCAGACGCGTTGCTGAGCGCAAGCTCCGCGATGATGCAAATTCCACATTCCAGTATATAATTATAAAAACGTACAACGCGCAGTGAAGTGTATGTATAAGGACCGTATACAAGCAGGACACGCACTAGCTGACTTGTTGGCACGATATGAAGGTCAAGCCGCCGTGGTTTTAGCAATTCCGCGCGGAGGCGTTGAAGTAGCGTTCCCTATAGCAGTGCGTCTGCGCGCTCCACTAGATTTAGTCGTACCGCGAAAACTGCCAATTCCGACGAACATTGAAGCTGGCTTCGGGGCCATCACTGCCGACGGATCTAAATTCCTAAACGACGATCTCATTAGCTACGTCGGACTGACGGACGCCGAAATCGATGAAATCGCAGCACACGTGCTCGAGGAGGTTAAACGCCGCGAAAGAACATATAGAGGCGACAAGTCCTTCCCTGAGTTAACTGATCGCATAGCGATAGTAGTTGACGACGGCTTAGCAACGGGATATACGGCCCTAGCTGCTATCGCATATGTTAAAAAACGCCAGCCAAAACGGGTGATTTTGGCGGCGCCCGTTGCTTCGAAGGGCGCCGAAATGCTCGTTAAATCGCAGGTCGACGAATACATTTGTCCACTCACGAGTAACCGGCCGTGGTTTGCTGTGGCAAGCTTCTATGAACGGTTCTACGATCTAACTGACGGCGAGGTACTCACGTGCCTCAAAAAGTACGAACTTGTCGCCGAAGGATGGTGACTGGCGCTACGTGCGTTTGACAAGAATTGTTCCTTCGCTCAGCTCAATGACGTCGACTGCCATGCCTTCTGCGAACAGCTCCTTTTTGACAATGAAATCAGTCGGCGCAAATACATGGCCGTCAATCGTCACTGAACCTTTCCCGATTTGATCGGCGATTTCCTCAACAGGGATACTCATTATTAGCTCTGCCATACGTTTTGCTTCAGACTTAAAACGTGGGCCCAGCGAGCCAAGATTTGGCCGAACTTCAGTGACACGCTCGTGAATCTCTGGCCTGCCTCGCTTGTACTCAATACCAGCATTGAGGGCGTTGCTGATATCAGGCGCTCCGTAAGACATATCACGGTTCACATAGACACAGACCCCCTCGATTCGAGCGTTCAACGCGATCCGTTGCTCAGATTTGTATCGCCTTACGCTGGCAATGATTTCTTTGACTAGCTCACCTATGCGCCGTGCTTCTTGGGCTTCTGCTTGAGATGCCGCAACGGTGATCTGCTGGACGTCGCCAAAGGTTGCTGTCGGTTCGGGAGCAGTCACGCCTAGTGGTCTTAGGAAAAGCGCAGGCCACGCGTGCAAATGGACGCTTTCAGCACCAGGGTTTATGTGCGAAAACAGCTCCTCCGCAAAGAACGGGCAAAAAGGCGCTAGCAGCTTGACAATCGTATCAAGCGCGAGATACAAAGCGGCAAGGCTGTACGCGTCCCGTTCGTAGAGCCTCCCTTTGACGGCTTCAACGTAGTGGTCAGCCAACGTGTTCCAAACAAAAGATCGAATATCTTTAAGGGCCTCATCAAAGGCAAAACGGTCCATACTAGAGGTGACAGATTCCACCAAATCAACAAGATTATAGATTAACCATATCTCGCTCGGATTTTGAAGTCCATAAGTGACCGGCTGTACTCCTTCGGTGAGATGTAACATGGCGAACCTAAAGACATTCCACAGCTTGGTCAAAAACCTTGAAGAAGCCGTCAAGTCTTTTGTGTTATATGGAACGTCGGATCCAACTGAACCCCCTATTGCCGCCCATTGTCGCACCGCGTCCGTTCCGAACTGCTCGATAACGCTCTCTGGAGCGATAATATTCCCGAGCGACTTGCTCATTTTCTGGTTGTCTTCTCCGAGTACCATTCCATTGACTATGACGCGTTCCCAGGGCCTGCTTCCGGCGAGAGCGTCTGACCGCAGTATAGAATAAAACGCCCACGTCCTAATGATGTCATGACCTTGCGGCCGCAATTGTGTGGGAAACTGCTGCACGTACTTGGCATCAGGCCAGCCTGCCGCATTCAGAGCAGAGATCGATGAATCCATCCACGTGTCCAGAACGTCATATTCAGGCGTAAAACTCGATGAGCCGCACTCGCACGGACGTCTCGGCGCTTCTTCAGTAGGATCCAAAGGCAGCCAGCGTTCTTCAGCAACCATGACCTGTCCGCATCCGTCACAGTACCAAACCGGAATTGGTGTAGCGAAAACGCGCTGGCGAGAGATACACCAGTCCCATTCGACGCTCTCAGTCCAATTCTTCAAGCGATGAAATGCGTACGACGGAATCCACTCAATCTCGGCCGCTCGAGCGAGTATAGCGTCCTTGTTAATCTTTACAAACCACTGGCTCTCAGAAAGAATTTCAATCGGGGTTTTGCATCTATCGTGAAACCCTACGTTCTGCTCTATGCGTTCCTGTTTTTGCACGAGCTTATTGTCTAACAAATCTCCGATGATGCGCTCTTTTGCCTCCCCGATGGTTACGCCGTAGTACCTCTTGTCCGTTACCCGGCCATCTTTGCCAATTACTTTTTTGAGCGGTAGATTGTGCTTTTTCCACCATCGCACGTCTTGCTTGTCGCCAAACGTGCAAATCATCACTGCGCCCGTGCCAAATGTGGGATCGACCGCTTCGTCGCCAATAACGTCAACCTCCTCTTCATAGAGGGGTGTTCGCACTTTCCTGCCGATTAAGCGGACATAGCGTTCATCACTTGGATTCACCGCAACAGCAACGCAGGCACCTAAGAGCTCGGGACGCGTTGTAGCTATCTCGACTGACCCTAGGTCGCTCCCTTTAAAAATGAGATGATAAAGGATCGTGGACCTGGAGTCGTAGTCCACTTCAGCAAATGCGATCGCCGTTTCACAGCGCGGACACCAGTTCACGGGGTGCTCGCTCCTGTAAATAAGGTCATTGTGATACATTTGCACGAACGATTTCTGCGTCTTGACGTAGTACGCCTTGTCCATGGTCACGAACTCCTGCGACCAATCTATTGAAAAAGCGAGCCGTTGCATCGTTCCTTTCATCAACGCGATATTTTCTCGGGTCAAGCTTTCGCACAGTCCTCTGAATTCTGTGCGTGGGATCTGGTTTTTCGTTACGTTATAGGTTGTCTCGACCTTCACCTCAGTCGGAAGCCCATGACAGTCCCATCCCTGAGGAAACTTAACGTCGAAGCCCTTCATACGCTTGTAGCGTGCGATAAAGTCAATATAGCACCAATTAAGGGCGTTTCCAAGGTGAAAATTGCCAGTCGGATACGGCGGTGGCGTGTCGATTATAAAGCGCTCTTTAATGCCCTCTCCGCGAAACCGATACATATCCGGGTTCCACGCGGTAAACCATTTAGACTCGATGTACGGATGATCAAAGTTCTTCGATATCGCCATACTCCCTCACAAACGTGGCTTAAGACGATTCGTTGGCAAAAGCACTCCATTTGGCTCGCTGATAACGTTATTTGAAAGCGTTCCGACGCCGGGGATCTCCACCTCGACAGTATCCCCAGATCTCAGCTGCCCCACACCCCGAGGGGTTCCAGTAGCGATCACATCTCCAGCTTCAAGCGTCATGATGCGTGATACAAACCTTACCAGATAATCAACGTCAAAGATCAGATCTCTTGTGTTTGAACTCTGCCGCAGTCGGCCGTTGACTCGCGTCATGATCTCGGCATTCCGGGGATCGAGATCGGTCGCAATAAACGGGCCGACAGGCGCGAAAGTGTCAAAGCTCTTTGCGCGAGTCCACTGACCGTCCTCCTTCTGAAGGTCCCGTGCGGTCACGTCATTGAAGCACGTATAACCTAGCACAACCTGTGCGGGATTCGCAACGTTTTTGCATCTCTGGCGAATAACCACCCCGAGCTCACCTTCATAATCGACGCGAGCGCTAGAAGCCGGGTACACAATGCTTTCGCCAGGACCAATCACACTCGTCGATGGTTTGAGAAATATGACAGGCTTTTCTGGGACTTCGACGTCTAGTTCGTGCGCGTGATCGATGTAATTCAAGCCTACACAAACAATCTTGCTCGGACAGGTAGGTGCAAGCACAGTTACGTCCCCTAAGCCGTACGTAGTTCCGTCTCGATGTACACACTTACCGTCAAAAGTCCCTGAAAAAACCTCCTCTTGGACCTTGAAGCGGCCGATCACAACTCCACCTTTCTGCCCGTCGCGTCGCGCATATATCTACCAAAATCGCTTCCGTCCAGCTGCTGTCCCGTGAAAACGGGACCATCAACACACGCGCGCAAACCCGACGGATCGATACAGCACGAACCACACAACCCGACGCCGCACTTTATGTAACGTTGCAGGCTAAACTGACTCTGCACACCCGCTGCAACTGCATGATCTAGCACCTTCCGCATCATCTTTTCAGGACCACACGACAGTATTTCACTATGACCTTTCACGCGCTCGAGCAAATCAATGGTCAACCCCTTGTATCCGGCCGAGCCGTCTTCCGTTGCTATCAAGAGAGGCCCTGAGCTCTCAAACCGCTCGCGAAACAACAATTCATCCTCTGTCTTGGCACCGAGAATGGTTGTGACATTGTTTTTCAATGTCTCTGCGAGAGGCGCCAGTGGAGCGGCTCCAACACCTCCTGCAACGAGCAGCGCAGGCAGCTTTGATACACCGAATCCGTTACCGAATGGACCTCTCATTCCGAGTGTGTCACCTACGCCCAACGCAAACAAAGCCCCCGTAGCATCACCGACTTTTCTGACGGTGATGCCGTTTGCATACGACAGACTCATCGGTATCTCGTCAACGCCGTGAATCCAGACCATGACATATTGGCCCGGCATGAAGTGAAACGAGTAATCGAAAAAGAAGGTCTTGATGTCCCTAGATTCAGTTTTGATGCCAGTTATTTCAACATTTCTGACATACATCGTCCCTAAAAAGGACGTAATACGTATTTTAAGTTTCTCCCGATCCGTCACGATGCGTCAGGTAAGGCTAGGCGCCCTATATTCTCGAGTCACTCAGACACCTGCGCTTTGAGCGCTCATGACTATATAAAATGGCCACAGCCAAAAAGCCTGGAGCGTTGCTCAGCCTAAACGGGATGATGTTTCCTGCCAAGGCGGAAGTTAAGTCCTCTTCGACCTATGAAACGACGCTAAAAGGACTAAATCACCCTCAGCAATATAGTTAAGTCCCTACAGGGGCATCGTTCATGCTAGTAGGAGACCAAATGGGGCACAGTGCAGAGGTAATCGGCTTCGGGGCGCTTAACTGCGATAAGATCTACCAGGTCGATGACTTAGCATTGCCGGGACTAGAGACTGGCGTCGTTTCAGTTACAAGGCAGCCAGGGGGCTCTGCAGCGAATACGATAGTAGGGCTAGCTCGCTTAGGCGTTAGAACAGGGTTTATAGGCACTGTAGGCAGCGACAGAGAAGGCTCGCTTTTGCTAGATGATTTGAAGCGAGAAGACGTCGATCTGCACGGTATCACAAAAGCAAATGGAGATACCGGTGCAGCGTTGATATTCATAGACTCGCACGGGGAAAGAGCCATCTATATTCTCCCGAGCGTCAACGACACGTTCGTCACAGCGAATCACGATTACGCCAAGCAAGCCAAAATACTACACCTTAGTTCTTTTATGGGCGTCGACCAACTCAGAATGCAAATCTCATATGTTCAACAACTTCGCGGTTCACGAGCGAAAATTTCGTTCAGCCCCGGCAACATCTATGCGAAGCTTGGACTGACCGAACTAAAACCGCTAATTGAGCGGTCTTTCGTGCTGTTTCTCAACAAAGAAGAGGCCTACACCTTAACCGGATCGCCTGACGTCGAAGATGTGGCATCCGTCCTTGACGTCGGAGCGCACATAGTGGCCGTGACACTTGGAGATAAAGGATCTTACGTCGCAACGCGAAGCAAAAGCCTTGATTTGCCCCCCTACAAATCGGACATAGCTGACACTGTGGGAGCAGGAGACGCGTTTGCAGCGGGGTTTTTGTACGGACAGTTGACGGGCAAAGACCTTCGTGAATCAGGTCTGTACGGCAACTTTATGGCTTCGAAATCGATCGCCAAGCTTGGAGGCAGAAAAGGGCTTTTGCGAGATCTTACAGGGCTGAGCGACTGATCATACTACCTGCTGCGCAGGCTATACTCAGTTACCTTTACAGCGCAATCGCGCAAGCTGGAGTGGCCAATAGCGCTCAACAGGCGTGCGGAGCGCCTTTGTAACTTCGTATTTTAAAAAGAAAGGACACTAAATATACTAGCTACTTTGCTACGGTTATTTCGATTGCCGAGACGTTTGTTTCGCCAGTCTCGGTGCTAAGACTCTCAGTGGAGATCGCTATGTCCTTTATGTTGACTTCTGTGAGGAAGCGATTTCGCGAAATTTCTGCCACGTCAACTGCCCGCGAAATGGCTCTCCCTCGAGCTTTGATCAAGACCTCGTCGGCTCCGTTGTTAAACTGTGTTACCACTGCTAGCACGTAATTCATCACAGGTTTGTTGCCTACGTAGATTATGTTGTCGTCTGTCATACTGTGCCTCCCTTGAGGATCTAACAGAGACAAAAGCATTATGATAGATAAAACTTTCTAACTAAATTTGGTCCGTTTGAACTAAACAATGACCATATCGCTCTTTATTTGAAAAAAAGCTTCATCTTTGCGGCGTCTTGTTCGAGCAGCGGCGATTCACATATGATCGTCGCGTCGCAAGCGTTTTGCTTGAGCGCGTCAGCAAGTAATTTAAACTGGTTGAGATCAACGGGCAAATGCCGACGCTCGTTACCTTTCGAAAACTCAATTCCGGAGAAATGGATGTGCACGTGGTTTCTGTTACTGATGAGCGTCTGTAGCACGCTCGCGTAGTCCTCGATGGTGTGCAAGCACCCATTACAGCGGGCGTGTAAATGCGCGAAATCAATAACGGGGCGTATGCCTGGCAGTTCTCGTTGTAGCCTCTGCAACTCTTCGACGGTCCCAAACTGACTTTGACGACCAAGCAATTCGACACCGAGAAGCGTTTGCGCGATACACTGGTCGCGCATGTAATCCAGTAGGCCCATGCAGGCGTCTTTCACTAGTTCGAACGTCTCTTCCTTAGTATACTTCTTCGTATAGTAGGCCGAATGAAACACGACGATACGCGCTCCGAGCGCGTGCCCCCTGTCAACGGAGAGCCGTATCCGATTGATGCTGTCTGCGATGATCGTCGGATCTTCTGAGGCGAGGTTTATCATATACGGCGCGTGAACGGAGAGATCGATCTTGGCCTTGCGCGCCACTTTGCCCACCTCCAACGCAGTCTCTTCTTTCATTGAAACGCGTCTGACGAACTCTACTTCGAGCGCGTCGAGACCGATATTAGACAAGTATTCAATGCCCTCCCCCGTACTCTTCCCTTTGAGGGCCAGAGGGACTCCCGCGATGCCAACCTTGATCATCGACGTCATGCACACGTCGATCGCCTATAACGGTGACGCTACTGCGACAAGTCGGTTATTAACGATCGGCATCTAAATTATATACAAACGAAAATTAGAAGTTTGAAGAGCTACAGTGTGTTGCTAGATAACATGGACGAAATTGACATAGCAGCAGAGAAACCCTTGCAGTTTAAGAAAATCAACGAGGTTTCAATGAGTATGGGAACGGTAATTATTAGCGTGCGAAGTACTGACGAATCTCTCGACAAGGTGAAGGATACCACGTTCGAAATCTTGAGCAAGGTGCAAAGTAAAAGCTCGGTCGAACACAACTACTAAGCAGAATCGCAGTCTCTGTATGCTGATACGGTCTTTTCTTCAGTAAGGCAAGTGAAGAGACTTGACGCCAATAGATCCAAAAACAAAAGCAGAGCTTGAAGAGACGCTGCGCGGAGTTACTGAGCTATATACTTTGTTAGAGGGCACCTTAGACCGATCCCTGACCGACCGCTACATCGACGTGAATCAGTACATTAAAAAGTACAATCACTTTCGCAACGATTTGTTTTCGCTCCTGCCAGATGAAGACGTCGGCGAGATTCTGACAGACATGTCGACGCACGTATACACCGGCGACGACGAAACCGACGTTGGAAACGTTAAACAACGCTTAGTTGAAGTATACCTGAAAAACTCGCAGCTTATGGCGTATCTTCAGAATCTGCTTGAACTTGGCTGATCGCTGTCGTCAACTGGTGCGACTAGGTTGACATCGTACGCCGGGGTTGGGATTTGAACCCAAGCGATGCGTCCTCTATAAAAGCCCCGCAGGCTTCTCTATGCAAGGCATCAACAGGTCTCGAGCCTGCCGCGTTGGGACTCGTTACCGATTAGTCCGCTCTGCCACCCCGGCACGGCATATCGATGTGTTTATTTCTTATAGCAAAACTCCTATAAAATTTATTGGATGCCAAAAGAGCACGTCTGTGTCACCGTAGAGCTCAAAGGACAGAAACGCGTGGTAAATTTGCCCGCGGACTCTAACTATGAGCAATTATTGAGCGAGCTGAAGTTGAATCCTGAAGAGGTCCTTGTTTTTGTGGAGAATGAGTCAGTGCCGTTTGACGAACACGTGCGACCAGGAACCGCTCGTGTGTTGAAAGTGGTTTCCGGCGGCTAATCACGCAGATCGCCCTGGTCCGTTGTTTTTTTTTTGCGTTGAGTGTTTGTTGCTGACAGGTGCCTGTCAGGTGACCGGCTGCGACCGCTTACAAACGACAGGCTAGCTTCAACGCAGCACGGCGTCTTACAAACCCTCTGCCTGCAGGATCTTGTCGAGCTTGACAGACCTGTCAGATTGTGAGAAGAAGGGAAGAGCGGCGATCGCACCAATAATGCCTCGCCCTTCTAAGCAAACCTCCACTCCAGCAGCTTCAGCTGCCTCCATGGCCGCAGAATGCAACACCTCACCCGAACGGGCAGCGTCGCCGTAGCTTAAAAGGCGTTCAGCGCTAAATGATTTCAAGACGGCCATCCCAGTCTTATCTGAAAGCGACAGATCCTCCAAAAGCTTTTTAAATTTTTTGATGTGCTTGTTGTCGTTCAAACTCGCAAACTCGACGACGGTGGCCACGCAGTTTTTCGTCTTCGCTTTCACAGGATAGAGCTGCACAATAGCGTGGGAGACGTAGCGAAGCGCTTTGCTGTCGACCATTGCGGCTATGTTGTTAATGAGCGACCATGTTGCACCTTCTTCCTTGGTGTCTGTGTCGTCGACTCCAATGATGATGCGTGACCGTTTTGGCAATGTGAGCGTCCCGCGGCTCATTTTACTCCCTCCCGCGGGCGTCAGATCGTAATCGAGGACGTCGCGAGCAAGCGCTCTGCACATCGTGGCCCCTACGCCACCACCTCCTAGGCCAGCGTACGTCACCTTCACGGT
>JBAULJ010000003.1:0-8286 GCA_049578125.1 Halobacteriota archaeon | reverse complement strand
GTAGTCAACGTTCAAAGAGTTCAGTATGAACCTGAACGACCTTTCGATCCCAGGGTAGAACGTCCCTGCAACACAACTCTTGAACAGGTACAGGCGTTGCGGGAGCTTCGAAGATGCCAATACTAGTGAATCAGTGGTCGTCGAAAAGCCCCCTTTTGTCACACGTCAATTTCAAAATGGTTCTTATCTCCTTGAGCGACTTAGCAGGGATTGCTATGTCTCGAGCGTTTGACGGAGGCAGACCTAGCTCAGCTCTCAACTTTTGAAGTTTGTCGAGATCTACGAGTTTGTTTAACCCGCCCATGTCTTGCTGGAGCAATTCAGGTGAAACGGTCACACCTTTGCTAAATAAAGATTGAAACAGCGAAAACGCTTTTTGATAGATTTCAGCCGGGGCGTACCCCTCTTTGTACGCTTGGTTTCTCGCATTGAGTATAATTGAAGCCGGATTGTTGTTTCGAGGACATCGAGAATTGCAGGTATAACATTGACCGCAAAGCCAGATAAGGGGGTCTTTTGCAAGCTCGTCTGCTGTGCACTCTTGCGCACGCCTCACAATTTCACGTGGGCTATAGTCGCTGAATACTTTTGCAGCTGGGCATCCCGCTGTACATCTGCCGCATTGCAGACACTTTATATTGTTTTCCTTTTTGTACAAAAACTCAAAAGTGGGCGTTTCAGCACTTAAAACTTCTTTTTCTGATTCTTTTTCTTGATTCACTATGACCAAACTATTTTTTATGAATAATTCTATATATAATTATGCAAAAATGGAAAAAGATTGCCTATGTATACCGAATAACAGTCACTTTTTGTACAATTTTACAATAATTAGGTAAACTTAAATAAAAATAAAAGCTAGATATATACGTATGGATATTAATTACTCGGCGCCGAAACATTATAAAATTATCTGCTTAGGCTGTCATTCTGACGTTTCTGGCTCGGGTTACGAGTTACGTTGCGGTTGCGATAACGCACTCTTGCGCACTGTTTACCAGGACTATCGATTGGAAGTTACTGCGGAAGAAAGTATGTGGCGGTTTTCTGCGTGGCTGCCAACGACAGAAAAATTGCAGACACGTGGTCGGTCTGTTACATACAAAAGCGAGAGGTTTGCGCGAGAGCTTGGACTAAAAGAACTATTCATTAGTTTCAACGGATACTGGCCTGAAAAAAACGCGATCCTTGAAACTTGCAGCTTTAAAGAGCTGGAGTCGCCACCGACTGTGCAACGAGCTGTCGAAAGCAAGGTGAAGACGTTGGTTGTTTCTTCAGTTGGCAACACAGCGCGCGCTTTTGCGCATACGGTGTCAACGACTTCTACAGATCTTAAGTTGGTTCTCGTCGGGTTGGAAAGCGCAATAGGAAAGCTATGGCTTCCTGAACCACCTTCTGAGAATATTACACTTGTTGTGCTTCAACGGGGAAATGATTATTCAGACGCTATTGCTCTGGGTAACAGGATCGCAACATTACCGGGACTTATACCAGAAGGGGGGGCTATGAACGTCGCTAGGCGTGACGGCATGGGTACGGTCATCTTAGAAGCTGCGATTATCATCGGCAGAGCGCCCGATCATTATTTTCAAGCGGTCGGTAGTGGAACGGGTGGAATTGCAGCTTGGGAGGCCTCGTTGCGTCTAAAACGAGATGGCAGGTTTTTAGCAGGCCATCTTCCGAAACTGCATTTGTCCCAGAACTTGCCTTTTGCGCCTATGTTCAGTGCTTGGAACGCGCATAGAAGGACCATCGAACCATCTATCGACATGCCTGACGCTAAAAAATCCATCAAGAAATTGTACGCTGATGTCTTATCAAATAGAAATCCAGCATATTCAATCAAAGGGGGAGTATTTGACGCTCTGAAAAACACGAGGGGTCAGATGTACGCAGTGTCAAACAACGATGCGCGGGGTGCTGCACGTCTCTTTGAAGATCTTGAAGGTATAGATATTGTGCCGGCAGCAGCAGTAGCTGCAGCGTCGTTGATGCAAGCTGTAGCTAACGGAGGTATTGATGATTCAGATGTTGTGCTTCTCAATGTTACTGGAGGCGGCTTGCAAAAGTTAAAAGAAGACAAAGAGTGCTATCAGATAAGGTCCGACATTCGCATCACAAAGCCTGACATGGACCTTGCCGAACTGCGAGAAGTGCTAACATAAAGGGGGAGCAACATTGACTCCGGAAGAAGAAACCGTTGAGCTCTTCGAACAAAATGGTATTGATCTTATAGCCACATTGCCGTGTGATAGGTTGAAGAACCTGTTGCCCCTCGTAGGTGAGCGCTTTTTCGAGGTTCAGCTATCGAGGGAGGAAGATGGCGTTGGAATCTGCGCAGGCGCGTTTCTAGCAGGAGCTAAACCTCTGATGTTGATTCAAAGCACCGGCATCGGAAACTTGCTGAACGCCTTATCGTCGCTCAATTTTACGTACGAACTTCCATTGCCTATTGTGGCAAGTTGGCGTGGAGTCTATCAGGAGAGCATACCCGCTCAAGTCTATTGGGGGGCGCACCTTAAGGCAGTGCTTAACGCTCTTGACGTAACGACCTATGAGGTCCACACCATGGAGGACCTGCCGGTTGTAGATCAGGCTATACGGGAGTCGTTCAAGACAAGCTTGCCAGTCGTCGTGCTTGTCTCTCCGGAGCTGTGGCAGTGCACGTCACAAGACATTTTGGGAGAACTCGGAGAACTCGGATACGAAAGACCAAAATGCCCTGCTTGGTCGCTGGAAGCCGAGGTTAAGCGTCCCACGATGACTCGCTATGAAGCGATCGAAGCAGCCGTTCCTTATCTTCGCGGGCGGACGGTGGTTTGCAACTTAGGAATACCGTGCAAGGAGCTGTATGCCCTTTGCGATCAACCGGGCAACTTTTACATGCTTGGAAGTATGGGGTTAGCTTCTTCGATAGGGCTTGGTATCTCCCTCTATAACAAAAGCGAAGTCGTCGTACTCGACGGAGACGGAAGTCTCTTGATGAATCCAAATGCTCTGTGTAGTATCTCTCAACAGGCACGAGACAACTTGACGGTTGTAGCTCTTGATAACGGCACGTACGGCTCTACTGGCAATCAGCAAACGGCGAGTCAACAGCTTGACTTGGAGCTTTTGGCGCGGGGTTTTGGGATCGAGCACACGAGTAAGGTGTACACTGGAGAGGATTTGCTAACAGCGTTGCAGCTTCCGATAGGTCCTAAGTTTATTCACGTCGTTATTAAGCCAGGGAATGCTGACGTTCCGGACTTACCCTATGCGGCGACTCAGATCAAAAGACGTTTTATGGCATATTTGCGCAGTGGGTAGTCAAAAGGTGCCTAACGGGGTACTCATCTACCCTTTGACCGTCGTGCTGCCGTTTGGCAGAGGCCCTCTGGTGAGAGGCCACAGAATCACGACAACCTGTCATATCAAGAAGGATAGCGACAGGTTTTAGCAGCTGTGACTACGATGTTTAGTATCTTATCCTGCTACGCCGATCCATCACCCAGCAAAAACCCGAGGTAGATTCCAAACAACTCGACTCCCCGCTATCTTTTACGGAAAATAAGACCTTTCTTACAGCTTCCTTGTACACCTCAATGCCGTTGTTGTAGCAGTTATAGTTGAGCACCTTGTTAAGCGGAATGCTTACCGGCATGTTCCCTGAGGCGGGCTGCAGAACGGTGCGCTGGTTGGTAACGACGAGGATTCTTGCCGTCGATTATGACGTCGCCTTCACACGGCGGAGGTCGCTGGTCCGAGTCCGGCCGAGCCCATTGTTGTTTTTCGTTTTCGCACAGGCTGTCGTTTTCGTTTAAAACAAGAAGTGATTTAAGCACGCGGATCTCAGATTCCAAAACAGAGAGACGAGCATTAGCACCTGTTTCTTCCACATGTTTTAAAACTTCTTCACTCTGTTTTAAAACACTGTCACGTTTTGGCATGGCTTGGTTGGTAACGATCAAAAAAGCACGTTTTCCCCCACGTTCAGTTTCAAAAATTTCAGCCATGTCGCCGATTACATCGGCACACTGCTGAGGTAATCGAAGTTGCGGATACCTTACGCCCTTTCTAGCAGAAAGAGAACCGATCTTTGATTTTCCAATATTTAACAAAACCGTTCACCTTCTTGCGTTGTGTTCTGTTTTGAAGGCTTGTGTGGCTTCTTCTTTTCGAACCTTGCGAAGCTACTCGTCAGTTTCTCGCGTCTCGCACAGTTCGCCGTACCCACAAAAAAGGCAAGCATTGTAAGAAGGCTGTGCATCGAACGACTCGTTCATAACCTGCTGAATAATTCCTTCAAACCTTGCCTTTTGCTTTTCAAGATTTCGTGCGTCTGGCTCGTAGTCCACCATCCGTCTCTTCTTAAGATACAACAGTGAAGCCCTCTCCGGGATCTGTCCGAATCTACTCTGCACCGCCAGACAATAAACGTTCATTTGGACATTGTCCGGTAGCATTTTCTTGCTCTCCATCGAGCTGCCCGTCTTGAAATCTAGGACGACGTATTGGCCATCACTAGTTCGTTCGAGTCGATCTATGTAACCTTTGACATTTCTGCCGTTGAGCGGAAACATAAATTCGACCTCAGTGCCGATAACCTCATTCTCATTCTCGAGATTCCATTCGATGTAGGTCGTAAGCATCTGTTCTGCTTCGATTAGCTTCTCTTCTTTTTCTTGTTTCGAACTGAATCCGAAGGAGGGCCACAAACGTTCGAGCAGTTCAAAAGCCCTGCCTTCAGTAGGGGGGATCCCCTCCTGTTCTTGTAAAGTCAAATGGTAGATCACCTTGTGAATCATAGAGCCCAAATTAAACGACATCTGGCTCGCAGAAGGAACTTTGAGCACGTATGCAAACTTGTAATGCAGCGGGCAATTATGATACGTATTGAGAGCCGAAGCTGAAAATCGATGGGTGTCGCTGATCAAGGGGACGGAATCCGCTTGCATGAGATCTTCAAGCCAACCATCGCTGACATTTGCCTCAAAGAGTTGGTCGATGTTAAACGCATCCAAACCAAGACCTGCTTCTAAAAGGCGGATTTTTTCAAGGTCCACAACATGCTGAAGCGCGGTTTTAGTTCGCATCTGGTAGATTGCCTGAGCCGCCTGCTCTTGCAGCTTCCGTTTGGCTTTTTCAACAGGGCTTTCCTCACTTAGGATGTGAGCTGCCTCCTCTTGCTCAACGTGTAAACGTTCAACGAGAGGATTGTTTTCGAAGTCAAGTTCTAAAAGAAAAGGTGACGGTTTAGACTTGTTCTTGTTGTTACCATACTGTTCAGCATATGTGAGGTAGAGCTTGTGCTCAGCTCGGGTCATGGCTACATATAAAAGGCGCCGTTCTTCTTGCAAGTAAAGGGCACTTTCGTCTTCTTCGATCTTGAGCCCCCGTGAAAGATCGCTCGGCACATAGAACGGTTTCGATCGGTGTTTCGATGGGAACTTATTCGCTGCAAGATCAATAACAAAAACGATTGGAAATTCCTTGCCTTTGCTCTGGTGCACAGTCATTACCTTGACGCTGTCTGTCTCTTCATAGTCCTCAATCTCGAGGTCAAATCCGCTAAGAAGTTCAAGGTACGCGAGCAGATCTTCGACCGAGGCCTCCCTCTTTAACGAGGAATATTCTTGCACCAGCTGGTAGAACCTGTTGAGCAGCGCCACGTTCCGGATATTGCCGCCGTCAATGTTGTTCTTGTAAAGGCCTGAGCAGTGTGTGAGGATCTCATATACGAGCTCTGTTAGGCTTACTCTCTCCTTTCGACTAAGGAGCTCCTCGACTAACTGTGCGATTTCTACGATCGCCACATTCTGGGTAGGCAGGAAATCCCCCGCTTCAAGTAAAGCGTAAAAAACCCCGTCTGTGACATTCTCTATTCGCTTCTCTCGCTTAGCGTAAGAATTGAGATGACTGATGTTGGCTTCTGTGATGCCGAGGCTTTTCATGACTCTTGCAAGTGAAACACCAGCAACTAGCGGGTCATTGATCAATCTTGAGTAGGCTATTACATCACGTATTGCAGGGGACGCAAAGAAGTCGACTTCTCCGACAAACTCAGCCGGTATCCCATTTTTCTGGAGGATGTCGTGGATCTTTACTCCTGCAATTCGCTGTCTGCTCAAAACAGCGATATCCTTGTACGAAATGGGGCCTTTTTTACTGCTGGAACGGCGAGAAAAATGGGTTTTGATGCATTGTTGGATCTCGTTAAGCACATACGCTGCTTCAGCCTCCTCACTTTCACAAGTAGCAACAGTGATCAGAGCTTCGTCGGGGTTGTGGGTGATAAGTGCCTTCTCTTTTCTGTACGGGGCATTCTGCATGAGCTGCATTGCAAGCTTCAATATGTTGCGCGAATTACGATAATTGACGTCAAGAAGAAGCTCTTGAGGCGCAAAATGATCTGTAAAGTCTTTGAAGTTGGTCAGGTAGGCACCTCGAAAACGGTAAATTGCCTGATCATCGTCCCCTACAACGCACAGGTTGTCTCCGGCGAGTTGTTTGATCAAACAAAGTTGCGCAAAATTAGTGTCCTGAAACTCGTCTACCAAAATGTGCGTGTATTTTTGTCGGTATCGTTTGAGCAGCAGAGGGTTTTCTGCAAAAAGCTGTAACGCTCCTGCAATCTGATCGTCATAATCGAAAAGCTGCTCTTTGCGCTTATATGGTTCATATGCTTGGTAGACTTTGAGGAGGTCGCTAAGCTTGTTGAGGAAGTTTCGCTCCTCCTCAGACAACTGCTGTTCATCTTTTTCGTTGAGATATTTTTCAAGGTCTTCTGCGCTGATGAGTTCATCTTTGAATGCTGAGATGCCATCCATAACCGATTCAACCAGCCTCGCAGCATTATTACCTATTTTTAGATGTTCAAAGCCAAAAGAGTCGATATTTCTAAGTGCCCACACAAGCTGATTGGTTCTGTCAATGAGGCCTGAAGAAAAGCTAATGCCAGAGTCGAGCACGTTGTCTTGTAGGACGCCGAAACAGAATGAATGAAACGTTCCGATCGTTAGGTCAGAAGGGTCAATGCTTTTTTCAAGCCGTTCAATCATTTCTTGTGCAGCTTTCTTGGAGAAAGTGAGAGCGAGAATGTTTTCAGGCTTAATCCCGCTGGCGAGAAGATGCAGGATTTTTTCGGTAATAACCAGAGTCTTTCCAGAACCCGGACCTGCGACTATAAGCTGTATTCCGGACCCTTCGACCGCCGGTTTCTGGGCCCCTTTCAGAGACATTTGTGACGTAGTCTGAACTGACTGGTTAAAAGCCTTGTTGAAGCGTGCTGCAATTTAAAAAGAATTGCAAGCGGGACTCAGATGGACTATCATGACTAAAAAGCTTAGATAGGGGATAAATCAGAATTCGAAGAGATTAACTGCCGTTTCAGTATTACGCGATCGTATATGTACAAAGTCGTGCGGGAATGTTGCCAATTTTGAAATTGATGAGCTATCTGCACTCTGTTTGTCATAGTAATCCTCGAACAACTTGAGATTTCATCTCTAACTAAGCTGTCTCGTTAACTCTTTATAATAATCAGGATTAACTAGGAAAACTAAGGATAAAATATGGCCCAGGCACGACCAACGCCGGATATTTACGCCCAACAACGATTTGCGAAAGACTTGACTGGCTATATCATATCTAAGTGTGCAGGAACACATAAAGATGATAACGAAATATCCGCAACTGACCAGCCAAGCAGAACTTATATCATCGGAACGTTGGCTGCCAGAAAGGACGAAAAAAAGGCTCTGACGGCTACAGATGTCTCTAACGAGCAAGAAGGGAGGGCGTCTATCAGAGCACAAAGACTAAAAGTGTCCTTCTTGGCAAAGACAGATTCGCTTCGTCAATCATCAGAAATACAAATCGAAGCTGTTGGCAACGTCTATTATTTGATTTCTTTAGAACAAGAGGATCCTTCAAAAAGAGATACCCTTCCGGATCAAAAAGGACAAGCTGCAACGGTTAAATCAACAGACTCAGAATTTAAAAAAAGTAGCAAGCGTTGGAGAAGAGCTAATTTTGAGTATCGATGGCAAACCAAACCTGCGGCAAGGCTATCGCAAGAAATAGATTTTTCAGATCTCAGGCGTCGCGTAAACGATAACTCTGCGATTGATAAGCTCGTGCCGGAAGACGCGTGGAAGGCAGAGCTTTCTATTGAAACAAGCGAATTTGGCACAAATAAGACCTTAGTCACTATTTTCTATACAAACACCAATATCGAACCTCTGCATGAAAAAAGAAAGCCAAGTTTCGAAAGAACGCTTTTCGACTGCAGGCTGAGAGTAAGCT
>JBAULJ010000002.1:0-7848 GCA_049578125.1 Halobacteriota archaeon | reverse complement strand
TTAACGCGGGGTCGTGCGCCCTGTCAGAGACGCCCTTATAGTATGTATAGGCCTCTACTTCGCTGTCGATTGCGGTGGCAATGATTTTTTTTGCATCTTCTACGTTCATGGTTTGTCACACACCTCTAGTTTTTTTTACGGTTACCTAGTTTTGCTCATTACTCTATTTATGTGCGTTGTTCAGGGAAAGGATACGCCGCGCCGGGTGCCCCGACAGCGCCTTGTTTATCGACTTGGGCAGCGCACTTGAATAGTTCCGTACTGTAACTCAAACAGTCTTTTTTTTGAGATCTTGGATAATAGTTTGTCAGTCACATTGATTAACGACGTCCTTTGCGTATTATTCTTCATTTATTTTACTAACCTTCTAATTTCGACATTAAGGTTATCGCGTAAATCAGAGCGCAACTGCAGCTCTAAATGACTATCAAGCAACGAGCAAAAAAAATAACAAGTTCAACAGCCTCGGGCAGTTCCCAGAAGGGGCAGCATCCTCAAATAGCACTGTTACGAGAGTATAAGGCTGTAATTTACGTTACGCAGCTCAAAGAATGAACCTTACGCCTTCCCAGTACTTCATATACGCATCATAGACGTGCTCAGGCAGCGGATGTCGGTAATTACTCCACTCGACGCCTCTGACGCCATGCGTCAGAATATAGGCGTGATTCGATTGGGTCCACCCCACCATGTCGCCCCATTGTTCGACGAACTTCCTCAGATCTGAAGCAACAAAATGGTTCGCGCACCGCGTAAGTGGAAGCCGCTGCTTTCGCATCCACTTGCGGAAGCTTTCGAGCATAAACATGCGTGCTCTGTCTTCTCCTCCGTCGCACAGGATTCTCATCACCCCAGCGACTTGTGGATGCAACGGAACGTAGTGTTCCGTCCTAATCTTATCTTGTGCTGGCTCAACATGCACGATCGGCTTCTCAAACAGTAGCGCCTCCCTGAACTGTCCAACACGCAACTGTGCAATCGTGCTATACGGGCGCTGACCCGTAAAGGCGAACTGCCGCGCGTGCGCTTCATTGATCGACCCTTGGAACATTGCGTCCTTGATGAAGCCAGCACGTGTTCGATATCTTCCTTCGTCACCACGCGTGCCGTCATCCGCTTCTTGACTTTACGTACCCTCGGTTTTTCTAAAAACATGTCAAACCCAAGATACCGTGAATCAAGCGTGAGCTTCGCTTTGTACTTTAGGAACCCCTTCGTAAAGTTCATCAGCTATGCGTGCGCTAGTCTCGTCGCGTCAAGGCAAATAGTCTATCGGCTGCTGCGACAGCCCCGCAGAACTAACGTGCGCTCTGCTCGTGTTCCGTTTTTTTTCCTGTTCTTTTGAAGCTAAATGCCTACGCAGGCCGACGCGACGTGGCATGAATAACAAGAGCGGACGCAAGGCTGTTTGTTGCGCGCTGCGCAAAGTCTGAAGAATTTTTTCGAGCTATCTTGGCAGCTAACAGCCAAACTTGCGATGCGTGAGTGCCGTCGTGCTACTTTTGGCTCTTCTCACGTCATTAAGCATACTATCGTGAAAAATCAGCCTTTCCTATCAGCGGACTTTAACATTTTTTCTACGCAACAGCATTGTTTCCAGCTAGTAGCGTTTTTATAACGAGCGATCGACGTAGATGCATGATTACGCAAACGATAGCAACTAGATCTTATACACTATAGACGCAAGCGATTGCTCTCCAACGTCAACTGCGTAGCCTCTCATCACTCACTTTCGAGCACGGATCGTCGAGAGGTTTTCCTTACGGCTCATTAACAACAAAGCACTGACACTAGGTTAGTCTCGTGAGTCTCGTGTAGATCATCAATACCCACGGTGCCTCAGCGTTCTCTGCTCCTCTATCTCTCGCATGGCTCGTGCTGACCGCTCGATGAGTGTGTCCGTCGTATCGAACCTCTCACACAGATCAGCATAGAATTCGAGGTGGGCTCGAATCTCTTCCTTCAGTTGTGTTCTCTCTTGTGCGTCAATATCATCAAAAAACTCAAGGTCACAATAGAGGCTTTTTAGCGCATTCCAAGCCCTCCATGCACTCCCTTCTATCTGATCCAGTGTTATCACGGTCCGCTTACCCCCTCCTTCGTCAAAGTCTCTCTCTTTGTCTCGATTCTCTTTCCACGGCAATCATAAAGCGGTGATAACAGTAATGCGGCAATATTGTGACTCTATCCTTATTTCTGCCGTTCCCCGTAGAACTGGGGACTGCTCGCGATCGAGGGATCGCACATATCTGTAGACAACCTAGGCAAATATTTGCTGAGGCGGCGACTAGGACCACCTGCAGCAAGTAATCGAGAGGGTGACGCAGTGGTTGGGTTCTTCATTGGGTCAAGAGTGTGAGAACTCACTCAACCGAAAAATGTTCGCGTATCACCCTCTCAAATTACAGGGATGGTTCGTAGAGAGTCTTTCTTATACACTCGGTCGATTGTAGCAAGCGTCTCTAATCGAAGAAGTCTTCGGCGGTGGCTCGCGCCTTCTTGTTCTGTCGTGCGCCGTGCGCGTGCACGCCAAGTTCATTGGCAATTGGTCCTAACTCTCGTGCCTTTATGACGATATTATCCATCGTTTCCTTGAACTTGATCCCTTCTGACGCTGAAATTTGATCCCAGTACAGCCGCTCGGGATTGATCCCGATTGCCTGTAAATAGGGTTTGAGTAAGGTCATGCGCGCATTGCAGGCGAAGTTCCCTTTCAGGTAGTGGCAGTCGCCAAAGTGGCAGCCGAGCACCATCACGATGTCAGCGCCAGAGAGGAACCCTTTCACTATGAACATTGGGTTCATGCGTCCTGAGCACATCACCCGTATGACGCGCGCGTTCGACGCGTACTGCATTCGCGCGGTACCCGCCCCATCTGCGCCGGCGTACGAGCACCAGTTGCAGCAGAAGGCTAAGATATGGGGTTCCCATTCCTGTTCGCTCGATAGTGTAGTTTCCGCTTGGCTCATTCTTGCACCTCCAGCCAGTAAGAAAGGGGAAATGGATCCTCCAGTGACCGTCCCGGGACGTAGCCTATCGCCTTCTGGATGTCAGTTTGCACCATGTGGGTGATGGTAGCAATTGGGATTTCAGCGGGACAACCGTCTTCACACTGGCCACAGTCCACACACGATGGCGCTATGTGCAGTAATCGCGTGAGATGAAACATCGGCTCAGGAGGCAAGTGGCCTTGCGGCATGACGTAATCTTTTTTCGTAAAGCACTCCTCGCAGTAGCATATCGGACAATTGATAATGCAGTTTCTACACAGTATACAGTTGTCTAATTCAGCGAAGAGCTTTTCGAACTTTTTATCGCCGTCAAACTTGGCAAATTGCGCGGCCATAAATTTGTGTGCCATCTTCACCATGATCCCGTCCAACTTCTCACGCAATGCAATCCCTTCGGGTGGCGCGTCGGTCAGCGTAACGGCTCCCGCTGACTTAGCATTATCAAGCAGCTTTTGGCCCTTGTCCGTAAATACTTCGACAAACGTGGCGTTACCCGCGTCGGGGCCGATGACGCCCCAGTTGCCGCACGCAATGTCGGCCATCCTCGGGATGTTGTATTCGCAGCGCTGGCAGTTTTTGCGCCTACCGTAGCCCTGCTCCTCCAGCGTATCGATAGAGACCTCTTTGTGTTCGCCGTCCTTGGTCTGCAAAATAAGCTTCCCCTTAGAGATCTCCTCTTTTACTACATCATCGGGATCGATTTCATAGAATTGTCGAATCATCTCCCGTGCCGGAACTGGTGGCATCGTCCCTGCACAATTGACGCCAACCATATAGACGTTGTCCATATTGATCTGGTTCCGCTTTCCCATCTCAACAATGGCGCGGCCATCACACGGTTTACACGTGACGGCGACGCGCGTATCGCGAGCACTATTGAGGTAATTCTTGATGACCTTTGCGCTGAGCGTCGGTGCGCAATGCAACGAGCCCGCAGCTTCTGCTATCTCTTCCTTAGTCGTCGCAAAAAAGGGAAAGCCGTCGTAAATGCTTTCGCCCCTCTTTATAACCAATGCCCCGTCGACCAAGTTCTGCTCTAACGCTGACGTGAGTATTGCGGTAACAGCCCCACCACACTCACCTAGTTCTTGTATCGCTTGATCCGTTGCTCTCGCATAATACATTTGAATCTCCTGAATTTGTATTTGTTAATTATATTAATCTTATTATCTAATAATACTATTTAAGCTGCTTTTCAATTAAAAAGAAGAAAATAGGGGGCAGAGAGCCCCCAACGTTTCCTACTCCGATGTTAGTTCAGCGAATCTGGCGAAGAGCTTAGCCGTCTCCTTGGTCGATTGGTGGAAGAACGACGAAAGGGGAATCTCGACAGGGCACGCGTCCTCGCACTGACCACAGTCCACGCAGTCGGCAGCCATATGTGCCGCCCGTGTATACTGTAGCTTCGGCGACGGAGGAAGCCCGGGTTCAACCCAGCGCGGCTCACAGCTCTCGAGCTTGCAGTCAGCGCACGTGCACACGGGACACGCCTTCCAGCAGCCTCCGCATTTTATGCATTTTGCGAACTGCTCGAGCCAGAACTCATCGCGCTCCTCACCGGTCATAAAGTCGTGCGCCTGCCACTTGGCCCCGAGCTTAAGCATCGCCTTTTCGATGTTCTCACGAATCTCAAGCCCCTTAGGAATCGGCTCCTTCGTCGTTATAGCGCCCGCATTCACGGCGTCCCCGAGCAGTTGCGCCCCCTGCGCAGTGCAGACCTCGACAAACGTCGCGTTGCCCGCGTCAGGACCGATGACTCCCCAGTTTCCGAACGCAAGGTCCATCGTTCTTGGGATCTTCTCCTCACAACGGCGGCAGTTTGCCCTTCGGCCGTACCCCTGCTCTTCAAGATCGTCGATCTTAACCTCCTTGTGCTCGTGATCCTTCGTCTCGATGATGAAGTTCCCCTTGGCAATCTCCTCCTTGACCACGTCCATCGGATCGGTGTCGTAGAACTTCTGGATCATCTCCTGGGCCTGCACCGGCGGGAAGGTTCCCCCGCAGTTGAGGCCGATGCGGACGAGGTTGTCAGCGTTCAAATCGCCCTTTCGTATCTGTACTCCCATGGCGAGCGAGTCACACCCGACGCCCACGACGGCGAGCTTCATGTCCTTCGCGCCGTTGAGGTACTTGAACAGCACGTTTGACTGAATGATCGGGGCGCAGTGCAGCGACCCGGACAGCTCGGTGATCTTTGCCGGATCAGTAATGAGCGTCGGCACGCCGTCATAGATGTCCGCTCCGCGACTCATTGCGAGCACGCCATCGACAATCTTGTTCTCAAGCAGATACTTCAACATCGCTGTAACGGCGCCGCCACACTCGCCTTTCTCCTGAATGGCGCTGTCGGCCGCTTGCGCGTAGAACATATCACCTACTTTAACCATTTTCTGCACCTCCGCGATCTTTTCAACGTCAGATTCCGCGATCTTTTCAACGTCAGATTTCTTCTCTCTCTTCCAAAACGGGCTCATAAATTTTCTCCACCGCTTTCTAGGCGGTTTCAACAGCCGCTGCGCAGACCTTCAGCTCAGGCATCTTAGCAGCCGGATCGAGAGCAGTATTGGTCAGCATGTTCGCTGCCGCCTCCTTAAAGTGGAACGGCATAAACAGTACCCCTTTTGGAATATCTGCCGTGACGTTGGCAGGTGTTGTGACCTCGCCGCGTCGCGTTCGCACCTTTACCATGTCTCCCTTAGCTATGCCAAGTTCAGCTGCGTCTTCCGGGCTGATCTCAACGTAACCAGTTGGGACTTCATGGTCAAGCGTCGGCGATCGTCTCGTCATAGTTCCGGTGTGGTAATGGAACAATATACGCCCGGTAGTGAGGATGAACGGATAGTCCTTGTCAGTCACTTCTGCTGGTGGCTTCCACTCGATTCCGAAGAAGGTCCCTAATCCATCAGGCGCTGAAAACTTCGCTGTGTGGAGAATCGGCGTTCCTGGGTGTTCTTCGGTCGGGCACGGCCAATGCAGTGCTTCTGGCTTTTCCAACCGTGCGTAGGTCATTCCTGCGTACTGCGGAGTCACCTGTCTGACTTCTTCGAATATCTGTTCGGCGCTCTCGTAGTTGAAACCAGGGATCCCTAACTTGTCCGCAAGGGCCATGGTTATCTCCCAGTCAGCCTTTGCTTCACCTGGCGGCTCAACTGCTTTTCTAATGCGTTGGACGCGTCTTTCAGTGCTCGTAAACGTGCCGTCTTTTTCCGCCCAACAAGCGCCCGGTAGTACGACGTCTGCGAGTTCAGCGGTCTCTGTCAGGAAGATGTCCTGGACGACGAGGAAATCGAGCTTCTTAAGACATTCAGCGACGTGGGTGAGGTCAGGGTCTGACATCATCGGATTCTCTCCGACAATGTACATGTTCTTGATCTCATCGCCGGCGGCTCCCAGCATCTCAGTGACGGTTAGACCTCCCACCGCAGGCAAGTCTTTGACTCCCCAGAACTCTTCCATTTTTTGGCGTGCTGCATCAACGGCCACTGACTGGTATCCAGAGTATACGACAGGCAGCGCTCCCATGTCGCACGCTCCTTGTACGTTGTTCTGTCCTCTCAGCGGATTAACGCCCGTCCCGGGCCTGCCGATGTTGCCCGTCAGCATCGCAATGTTTGAAGTCGAAAGCACGTTGTCCGTGCCCGTGGTATGCTGCGTGATTCCCATTGAGTAAATCAAAGCCGTGGCGTCTGCGTCTGCGTAGGCCATGGCCACTTCCTTAACAAGTTCGGGGGGCACCGTTGTTATCTCTTCAACGTCTGCGTAATTTTTGACGACCTCCTTGAGCTCATCAATCCCCTTCGTTCGCTCAGCGATGAATTCTTTGTCTTCCTTTCCTTCCTCAATGATCCAATTCATCATCGAGTTCAGAAGCGCGACGTCAGTGCCAGGTTTGAAGGGCACGTAGATGTCCGCTAATTTTGCGGTCGTTGAGAATCTTGGGTCAGCGACGATTATCTTTGCTCCCTTTTCTTTCGCTCGGATGATACTCCTACCGATGAGTGGGTGCTGCTCCATTGTGTTCGAACCGATGATGAATATGCAGTTAGCTTCTACAATGTCGGCAATGGAGTTTGTCATTGCACCAGAGCCGAACGAGCGCGCGAGTCCGGCTACCGTAGGACCGTGGCACAGCCGCGCACAGTGATCAAGGTAGTTGGTGTGGAAGCCCGCTCTCGCCAGCTTGTTCATCAGGTAGTTCTCTTCATTTGTTGTCCTCGCAGAAGATAGAAACGCCACAGAATTGGGTCCATACTGTTCCTGCGTTGCTTTGAATTTAGAGGCAACTAAGGTCAGCGCTTCGTCCCACGTAGACTCGACGAACTTGCCATCCTTTTTGATCAGGGGCACAGTTAGTCGCTCTTCACTGTGTACAAATTCAGCACACGCGTGTCCCTTTGGACAGAGTTTACCCTCACTTACGGGATGTCGCTTCCAGGTTTCAACACCTGCAAGCTTTCCGTCTTGAACAACAAGGTTTAAACCGCAACCACAGCCGCAGTAGGGGCACGTAGTTGGTACATAGTTGAAGTTCATGTTCTCTCCCATTTCCTCTTTTATTTTAGTTCTGATATGTATTCAATTGAGGAATTCTTTTAGGCGCATTTAGTTCATGCTAGAGTGGCTTAAATCTTTGCAAGCAAAAAAAAGAGAGGACGGGCAGACGCCCGTCGGGTAGCCAAGTCGGTGCAAAGCCAACTGGCTAATCGTGCTTAATCGACTTCTGCTCTGTCAGCGATGATCTCTGCTTTTTCGGTCCCGCGAAGGAGCGTCCACCAGTAGATCATAGCTACGAACACTGCGCCGCCTACGATGTTCCCTATAGTCACAGGGAGCAGGT
>JBAULJ010000001.1:0-6576 GCA_049578125.1 Halobacteriota archaeon | reverse complement strand
CAATTACTCCACGCGAATGAATCCCGGATTCGTGCGAGAAGGCGTTTTCACCAACAATTGGCATCGTGGAGGGTATATTTATTCTAGTGAATCGTTCGACTAGTCGTGACGTCTCGAGAAGGTACTGCGTGTTGATGTTCAGCTTCGCTCCAAAGATGCTCGACAGGCTCATCGCTGTTTGGGCGAGGTCAGCGTTGCCCGCCCTCTCACCGATGCCATTAATCGTCACTTGGACTTGATTAGCGCCTGCTTCGATTGCTGACAAGCTGTTCGCCACCGCCAGGCCAAAATCGTTATGGCAGTGCACGTCGATGGGGACTTTCACGACCTCCCTAATCTCCTTAACAAAGTTGTACATCCTCGAGGGGGCCATGACGCCCACTGTATCAGGTATGTTGATGATGTCAGCTCCCGCAGATTCCACGCCTCGGCACACGTGTAGAAGGAACTCCATTTCAGTTCGAGTGGCATCCATTGCAGAAAAGAGGCACTTCGTTCCGTGATCTTTGACATATTCGACTGCGTCAACCGACAGGTCGTAGACTTCCTGTCTCGTCTTTTTCATTGAATATTCTAACTGCACGTCTGACGTTGAGGCGAAAACGTGAATAAGCCCAACACCGGCGTCCAGGCACGCATCAATATCCGGTTTTACGACGCGCGCGAGACCGCATGTGGTCGTTCGCAGATCCGCGTCTACGATGCTTTTAACTGCGCTGTACTCCCCTTTTGAAGAAATGGGAAATCCAGCCTCTATGACATCGACGCCTAGCTTATCGAGGGCTTTGGCGATGACGAGCTTCTGTCCCTCAGTGAGCGAGACGTTCGGCGTTTGCTCTCCGTCACGTAGCGTTGTGTCAAAAAAAGTGATTATTTCTCTATTCATTCTCGAATTGACGAAGACGGCAACCCCTCAAATGCATGCGCGTTCTCACAGACATTATTGTCGAGCTACCTATAAAACGCTTTCTTCGGGGGGTTACGCGCATTTCGCGCTAGCGGCTTGCTTATCCTCTGCCCACAACCAATAGGGCTTCGCAGCGAGTTCGCCTAAGCAAAACGTCTTTGGATCCAACTGATCAGCCGCACGTTCTCTACGAAAATCACGTCTATAGTCACGGCAAGAACCCCAACCAGAAAAATTGCGTCAAAAACGCCGGCGCCGCCAATCGATGCGAAAGCGAATCCACTCGGATGATAAGTCAGAATATCACCGATGCGAACGACATCAGCGCCGAGCAGCACGCCCAGTGAACCCGACACGTAGGCGATAGGACCGACGCTACCCCATTGCCTTTTCGAAAGTGCTATACCAACAACGCTCGCTGCGATTGCGATAGCATAGATGTTCCGGATGATAACGCCTTCTCCCGCCACGTAATGCGAACTGAGGTAAGAGATCACAGCAATGAACGCTATTCCAATAAGGCTTGCTCGAATGGGGCTCCGGTGATCAAGCACCATCTTTAGCGAAATGAAGAACGGGATCAGGAAGCCGGCCAAATCAAACCCAATAGCAAGTCCATTTCTGGGTCCAACGGTGAAAAACTCCTGGAATAGCAAGACACCAAGCGGCACATCGATGATGCCCAAACCCAGTGAACCACGAAAATACAGCAATATCGAAGGAAAGGAAGTCAGAAAAAGAAGCGTTGAACCGATAAAGATCAAGAGTGCTTCTGACAGTTTAAAGCCGACCGTCTCGAACCCGACCACGAGTAGCAAGAGTATGAGAAAAGCGAGGAACAAGAAGGTGATCGATTCAACAAGCATGGTTCGTCAGTGAAAATCTGATTTTGAAGGTGGTTAGCGTTTCGTTCCTACGTCAAAAAACAGTGTCTATAGCGCCTATTTTCTTCATCCTACTAGGTTTTTCTCCAATAAGAATCCCCTGTCCCAAACCACTTCATCTCAGACAACCTCAACAAGCCACCAGAATTACAGCCGAGAAGCGGCATTTATCGTCACATCGTCAAAACCCTCTTAATCAACTCTTTGAAGATCGCGCTCGCCGTTTCCACCTCACGAAGGTCTATCCACTCATCAGTCGTATGCGCTTGCGCGATGTCGCCCGGCCCGAAGACGACGGTAGGTATTCCCGCTTCATTAAAACGCGAAGCGTCAGTGCTTGCGTCCATCGTCACCACCTGTGGGTCTTGCCCGCTATAACGTATGGACTCGCCTAAAAGCTTGATAACCTTGTGAGTGGGCAAATAGAATGGCCGCGAAAAGTTCTTCGGATCTTCTGCGAATTCGATGCTCGCTTCAGGCAGTTTCACCCTAAGCATCTCTAGGACACTAGATGCATCGTGTGGAGGCACATAGCGATAGTCGACATCTATTCGACATCGATCGGGAACAACGTTTGGCGCTTCACCAGCAGTAATTGCGCTAACGGTGATTGTTTCGTTACCAAGCACGGGATGTTGCTTAAGTGGGATTTTGCCGAGTAGCAACACAAGCTTTGCCATCTCGACAATAGCATTCTTGCCGAGCTCTGGCTTGCTGGCGTGCGCTGATTTGCCGATGGTTTCGACATGAAAGGTCAAACGCCCTTTGTGTCCGTTTACTATCTTGAGATTGGTCGGCTCGCACACGACGCCGAAATCAGCATCTAAGTGAGGCATGATATCCTGAGCGCCGAGGCTTCTAAGCTCTTCATCGACGACGAAGGTCGCGAGCAGCGTGCCCTTGAGCTTGCGTTGTTCGGTGCTGGCTATCGCATTGATGACAGCGGCAAGACCCCCCTTATCATCGGCTGCACCCCTTCCGAACAGTCTCGTCCCTTGAATTCGGGGGGGAAAGTACGGCGGCACGGTGTCAAGGTGACCACATAACATCAGGACAGGTCGTCCTCGACCTAGCTTACCAATGAGGCTGTTACCAGAGCGTGTGATTTCCATTCCCATATCAAGGAGTTTGTTTTCGAGAAAAAGACTGATTTCACGCTCGTGGGTGCTCGTGCTAGGAATGTTCACCAAATCATATAGGAGTTCTGTGCTCGACAGAAGACCACCTCTACTGAAGAACTGATAGAACCTTGGCCCGGAGCACTTCGTTTACGAGTCTTCCGTCTGCTTTGCCCCGGACTTGTTTCATGACGACGCCCATCAGAGGGCCTGTGGCACCTACGCCTTTTTCCTTGATGAAGTCGAGTCGCGACTGAACGACGCCGTCAACGATCGCTTGAAGCTCGCGCTCGCTCAACATGGTAAATCCTAGTTCAACTGCAGCGTCATCCGCAGTTTTTGTGTCACATTCGGCCAGCGATCGAAGGACCTCAGGCACACCTTCCTTGGAGATGGTCTTTGATCTCACGAGCCGGAAAACATCGAGGATGTGTTCACGCGTCAGTCTGTCAACGGGCGCGCCGTCCCTCTTCAGTTCCGCGATGGCTCCTTCCAGCGTTCTGACGACAAGCGTCGCAGCGTCTTTCGCTTCGTCTTTTGCGATGCTGCCGTCTTGCCCGCGCCAAAGGTCCATGACTTGTTCAAAAAGTCGATTGTTTTCCGACCGCGCTATTTGCTGCGCCAACTCATCGTTTAGGAGAAATTCACGCTTGTACCTCCGCGCCCTATCTTCGAGCTTTTCTGGCAAACGCTGCTTGATACGCTCGATGAGCGCCTTCGGCAGAGTGATAGGAGAGACGTCCGTCTCCGGGTACATGCGGGCGGCGCCAGGCAGGGGTCGCAGGTATTCGGAACACCCGTCGTCCAAAGCGCGTCGCGTCTCCTCAGGAACGCCCTCAGTAGATTCCCTCGCGCGCTCCATAACAGCAGAGATCGCCTCAAGGCAGGTCTTAGCACTTTCGTCTGCAAGTATGACAGCCGCGTCACCTTCTTCCGCTTCGAGGAAATGCAAAAGAGCTTGGGTTTCTTGTTCTGTTATTCCATATCGTGGCAACTCATCAGTGTGAAAGATCCCAGCGACGCCCCTCTTCTTTGCCCGATCTGCGAATTCGGAGCCTAATCGGCGGGCTAGCTGGATCTCTTTTCCTACAAGGCCGGCAAAACCGGGAAGTAATACCCCCCACACGTGTTTCTTCTTAAGGATGTGTGATTCCGTCCGAGTGAATATCGAGGTGACTTCAACGGGGTTTCCTACGCGCGCCCCCCGGGCTTGTAGCTCATCTCGGATCTTAAGCAAGTTAAGCTGCCTCGTGACTTCAAGGCGTACAATGTCCTCTATTAGGTCGAGCGCTTGCACGCCCTTGATTTCGACCCGCGCACCACCGGCAATGGAGATGTTTATATCCTGCCGGATCGTTCCAAGCCCTCGTTTGACTCGGCAAGCGCGCAAGATTGTTCCAATTGTGAGCGCGAGCTCTTTAACCATCTTAGGGGTCCTCAGATCAGGGGCAGTACCGATTTCGACAAGAGGGATGCCGAGCCGATCGAGCGAATAGACGTCCTTGTCGACGATCTGCGCTGCTTCCTCCTCGACGGAAAGCGTGTCGATCCGAACGGGACCGCTCTTAAGCGATACTTGTCCGTCGACTGCGAGAAGCGCCGTCCGTTGGAAGCCACTCGTGTTCGATCCATCGATTACCAGTTTCCGCATGGTATGGACCTGTTCGAACGGTTGCATCTGAAGCAAAAGGGCTATTTGGAGCGCAACTTTGAGGGCTTCAAGGTTCATTTCCATCGGCGGTTCGTCATCATTTTCCACAAGACCTGTGCTCGCGTATGCCTTGTATGCAAATCGCCGGGTGCCAATGCCCTCTTCTATCGCAGCTCGGTCGATTTCACCCAATTCACTCTTGGAAGGTCGTAAGTAGCGATAGAACTCGTACGCCGCGTCTTTCGTATCCCTCAATTCGGTCGGACTACTGCAAAACAGCTTCGACGCGGTGTTTAGCTGTTGATGGATTTCCACGCCTGCTTTTAGACCGACTTTCTTATAGTCGTGCTCCTTCACGGCAACTCCTCGAACGTGCCCCACGTCCTGGTCTCGTCTACGGCTATTTCGCCAGCAATGTCGTTTTTCATACGCCTTCGAATCTCGTCACGATCGGACGTCTGGCCAAGCACCCACATCAGTTTAACGAGCGCCGTTTCACTGAGCATATCGTCGCCTTCAATTACCCCTGCTTTCAAGAGATCACGGCCGGTATCGTAGACCCTGTCACACACCCTGCCGTAAATGCACTGAGAGGTCATTACGACAGGCATAGCCGCCGTCGTTTTTTTCACGTGGGGGATCCACTCGCTTGCAACGTGGCCGAGGCCCGTTCCTTCAATAACTAAGCCCTTGTATCCTTGTGTCACATAGTAATCCAAAATATTCAGATTCGCCCCAGGGAAGAATTTTACAAGAGCACACTTTGGCTCGATCTTTGGACGAACGGAGAGTTCGCAGCCACCTCGGCCCGTCCGATCGGCCAAGAATTGCAGCGATCGTTCCGCATAGTTAACGCGTGCCACCGGTGCCGCGTTGACTGATCGAAACGCGTCGCGTCGTGACGTGTGCATCTTCTTGGTGCGCGTTCCCCTATGAACGAGGCATGTGTCATCGGATGCATCTTCGTGCATCACCGTAAAAACCCCCGCAAGGTCACTCGTAGCTGCTACGGCGGCACAGATCGCATTCACAACGTTGTCGCTGCTCGGGCGATCAGCCGATCTTTGCGACCCAACGAGTATGACCGGCACGGGCACCTGTAGCATGAACGACAAGGCTGCGGCGCTGTATCCCAAGGTGTCTGTACCGTGCGTCACAAGAACCCCGTTAGCTCCTGCACGGACCGCATTGTAAACGCACAGGGCGAGCTCTGACCACAACTCTGGCCGCATGTTTTCGCTCAGTATGTTGTAGAGCATTATACCTTCGATGTTGGCGATTTCAGCTAAGCCGGGAATTGCGTCGATTATGTCTTCGGCATCGAACTGACTCGTTACTGCGCCCGTTCGGTAGTCAATTTTGCTCGCAATGGTACCTCCTGTCGAGATGATGCTCAGCCGCGGTAACTCGGGACGCACGGACCGAGGTAATCTCTTAGCCGCTACAGGCGCTCCCTTTTCAACGAGCGCCATCTTCAGGCCCTCAGGCGCAAAGCCGACGTTATAACCGCTTTCGAGTTTAATCACGACAAAGTCTGTGGCACTCGGCATAAGCACGCCGAGAAACTCTTTCTCGTCTTTGACCACTCTGACGCGATCACCGTGTCGTATGTCGTCCATCTTAGGCCCCAGAGACGTGCAACAGGTCTTTCTCCGCCCTTTGCAGCGCGTTTTGTTGTAGCGAGAGACGTCGCCGTTGTGAACGCAGGAGCCTGCGTCGCGCTGTTATCATTCGCGTCACCTCACTAACTGCAGGCCCGCCCTTCACGTCCCTCCTGGCAACGTTATGGCTGACGTCAAGAGCCTCTCTGACGTCGTCAGCTGTCAAACCAAGGAGCGATAGGGGCTTTCCAACGTGCTTTATCCCGACTTGATCGATCGTATCAAGATCGCACGTGCCGATTCGCACGACTTCGCCGACAATGGTGTGTGCCGTTCGAAAAGGAACGTGCGTCGCGCGGGCAATGGTGTCGGCTAGCTCGGTTGCCGTCGTGAAACCCACGGAGCTCATCTCAGC